>NZ_ONDD01000001.1 GCF_900316465.1 uncultured Fibrobacter sp.
ACTTGCATGTATAAGACACGCCACCAGCGTTCGTTCTGAGCCAGGATCAAACTCTTCATTAATTTTTTAAAGTCTTGGTCCCGTTAATCACGTTCGTATTATTGACTATTCCAAGAAATCTCTTGGACCCGTCACTAAGCACATCTCCGATTCCTTCAATCTACTCAGCAACCTCTCGGGTTGCTGTCCCTTGATCGCGGCTTACTTGGTTCTTCGCGTTTAGCGTTTCGTTTTCGGCCGTCCCTCTCAGGAACGACGCCAATTATAGAATTTTCAGGAACTTTTGCAAGGGTGTTTTTGCAGAAAAAATCGCATTTTTTTCTTATTTTCGCAAAAAACGGGAATAACACGACTCTTGCGCAGGGAATTACCCGAGAGTTCACAAACTATTCACAACTTTTTTAAGAGCCCCAAAAGTCTTTTCGCCAAAAAACGTTCAAAAAGAGCAATAAATCGGTTTTATAACCGACTATAGATGCAAACTTTGACTTCAAAAATTCTGTTAAAAGGTGTATTGGAGACTCAATACACTACAAAAGGCCCAAAATCGTCTTAAAAGGGTCCTCATTCATATCTACAGAAGTACAGTTCATCTGTCCGCGGAACCACGTAAGCTGCCTTTTGGCGTAATTGCGGGTCTTTTTCTTGACATCTTCAATAACTTCCGCCATTTCAGAGGCGTTTTGAGCCAGTAAAAGCTCGCGATAGCCCAAACTTTGCCATGCCGGAGCCGTAAGCGGTACCGTTTTAGAGAGTTCCCGGGCTTCTTCGACCCAGCCGTCCTTAATCATCTGATCTACGCGAGAATCGATTCGTTTGTACAAAACATCCCTTTCGCGCTGCAGCCAGAAAACAGACAGCGTCCCAATCCCACCAACACGCTCCTTCTGGTAACCAGATAAAGGACGACCAGCAGCCTCAAAAACTTCAAGGATTCGCACAAGGCGTTGCGCATTATTCGGGTCCACATTCGCAGCCGATTCAGGATCTACTTCGCAAGCCATTTTATACAAACTAGAAGACCCCTCGCAAGCAGCCATATCCTCAAACTTTTTACGGATTGTTGGAGGAACGGCAGGGATATTGGGCAAACCGAGAAGAAGACTTTGTACGTAAAGTCCTGTACCACCGACCAAGATGTAGTTTTTGTCAGGGTTTTCGGCCAACAAGCTTTTCACTTGGCGGCAAAACTCCCCCGCCGAAAAAGTTTCAGTCGGCGAAAGAAAATCAACCATGTGGTGTTTCACACGCTTAAGGCTTGCCGCATCCGGCTGCGCCGTGCCTATTGAAAATCCTTTGTACACCTGCCTGGAATCAACGCCAATGATTTCGGCATTAAACGATTCCGCTAGTCGCAGGGACAATTCCGATTTTCCAATTCCGGTCGCTCCGACCAAGGCAAACACAATAGGCATACCGGCAATTTAGTTATATTAGCACCTACCATGGGAAAAATGAAGCACATTCTTGCCATAATTATTGTTTTAGTGATTTTAATCGGAGGGTTCGTATTCTTACTTCCGAAACTCCCCGATCTATACAAGACAAAGGTACAGAAGCTACTTGGCCAAAAGGATTCTACGGCTGAACAGACTGTAGAAAAGGATACCCGTCCGTTCGAAGAAAAAATGGACGCGGCCTTGTCGCCGCTGCAGGTCAGCTACGCCAAGCGTAAAAAGCGCCATATCTGGACAATGGGTGGCGGCGAAACGGTCATCATGTATTTGCTGCAGGTTAAGCGTTTTGCCGAAAAGAATGGGGGCAAGATTCTTTACATGGAAGAACTCTACAATCTGGACCCTTCTATTTTCCAAGCCGCAAAGGTCGACCTTTTGAACGACAAGGGAGACACTCTCAAACTGGAACTTCAAGTCTCCCGAAATGAATTCAAGCCGGGAGCCTCGTTACTCGCAGTCGCCTTCCAGGTAACAAACCTGACGCCCGAACTGATTGTCGCCCTCAAAAAACTTGACTACCCGTACGACCTGTTGATTCCGCCATTCGGTTTAAGCGAAGCTGACTACGCGAGTTTAGACAACATAAACAACAAGAGCGAAACCCTTTGGCTCACGCTTGAATCGACCAAACTGAACAAGGCTCACAACAAATTAAGACCCTTGCGCATCCACCACACTGAAGAACAAATCGAGACCGTGATTGGAGATGCACATGCCAAGTTCCCGGAAGCAAGGGGCATTGTTTCGCGTTACGGCGAGCAGGCCGTAGAACACAAGCAACTTTTGCAGGCCATTTTGACACCCGCCAAGGACCGAGGTCTTTGGTTTTTGGATATTTCGGCGAACAAGCGTTCCATCGTGATGCAAACCTGCAAAGAAATCGGAATGAGATGCAAGACCGCCACGGCCTACAACCCGGAAAACAGCTCGCTTGACGACTATTCCAAGGCAAAAATCAGGGAAGCAAAGCGCAACGGCCTCGCCGTGATGATTCTTCCCTTGAGCATGAGCTCTATCGAAAAATTGAACGATTTGCCGGCAAAAGCGAAAGCCCAGGGTACCACTCTAATAAATTTATCTACTTTTATGAAGAAATGACAAGGAGCCTTGTATGACCGTAAAACTTGGATTTAACGTTGATCATATCGCCACCATCCGTGAAGCCCGCAAGATTTGCGAACCGGATCCGATTGCAGCGGCAGTACTTGCAGAAATCGCAGGCGCTGCAAGCATTACGATGCACTTGCGCGAAGATAAGCAGCATATCCAGGACCGCGACGTACAGCTTTTGCGCCGCACGGTTACGACCAAGATGAACTTGGAAATCAGCCCCACGCAAGAAATGCTCCAGGTGGCAATCAACAACCAGCCCGACACGGTGACGCTTGTCCCCGAAACCCATACGGAACTTTCGACCGAAGACGGTCTGAACGTTGCCGCCAAGGCAAACGACCTCGTGAAGCCGGTCATGACGCTCAAGAACAACGACATTTCCGTGGGCGTGTTCATTGACGCCGAAACCGAACAGGTCAAGGCAGCCAAGAAGATTGGCGCAGACTTTGTCGAATTCAACACCGGCAAGTACGCTACCAGTTTCACGCTCGGAAGCAACGAAGAAGTGGAACGCGAAATTTCCGCTCTCGAAGACATGACGGTTCTCGCCCGCAAATACGGCCTGAAGGTCAAGGCCGGCCGCGGACTCAACTACAGAAACGTCGGCGCCATCGCAGCGATCGAAGGCATCGACGAAATCATCGTCGGCCACAGCATTGTGAGCAAAGCTGTAATGATTGGCATCGACCGCGCCATCCGCGACATGATCGATGCGATTAAGGGCTAGTAGTCCTTATACTCCACATTCTGAAGTACAAGCCCTTGGGGCGGCGCCCACGTGCGTTCGCCCTTAAATTTTCTGTCGAAAATAGTCTGCACTGTTCCCAGCGGAAGTTTGCCGCGACCGACATCGAACAGCGTGCCGACCATGGCTCGCACTTGACGGTGCAAGAATCGGTTGCCCTTGATATGGAACATGCAGCTCCAGTCATTCAGGCGTTCCAGGCGGAATTCCGTGAGGATGCAGTCCGTCGGTTTGCCGTCGTTTCGGGGAATGCAGAAATCAATAAAATCGTGATGTCCCAAGAAGGACTTGGCCTCCTGCTCCATGGCATCGAGATCAAGATTCAAGGAGCCACACTCCCAACCGAAGTCACGCATGAGTGCGACCGGACGCGTAAAAATCGTATACTGATAATACCGGCACAAGGCATCATAGCGAGAATGGAAATCCGGCGCACAAGGTTCAAGGTCGCGAATGCGGATAAGCCTTTGGGTAAGCCCGTTAATCGAGCGAACCACTTTGGCGCAATCTATTTCGCCATCGAAATCAAAATGCACACACTGCCCACGGGCATGCACGCCCGTATCGGTACGGCCAGAACCCGTAATGCGTACCGGCGTACGAAGAGCGACGCTAAAAGCCTGTTCTAGCGCAGACTGAACAGTAACGAACTTGGTTTTTCCGCCCTCGTTCTGGGCCTGCCAGCCATAAAAAGCTGACCCCAGGTATTCGCAGCGGAAACGATAACGCATTAGCCCATGGCTTCCTTGATGACCGCTTCCACCTTTTCCTGAGAAATCTTCAGGCTAGAGGCAATAGCCGAGGCGGGGAATCCGCGGCGGGACATCTGGAGAATCTTCATCTTTTCGTTGGATTCACGATCGAAGCGAGTGATTTCGAGCGGGCTTTTGAGGTTCGGGTCGCCCGTGAGGTTGCGGCTCTGGGCGCGCAGCTTCATGGTGCGTTCACGAGAAAGACCGCGAGGGGCTCGCAATACGTCAGACAGATTCTGCATAGCAGAAGTGATACGTTCCTTGGCAGTAGGTCTGAGAGTCGGCTTGCTGTCGGGAACGCCCGTCAAAATCTTGTTTTCGGGAACACCGTTTTCGTCTTCGAATTCAACCTTCGGTTCTTCTTCGGGCTTGGGAGCCTGCTTTGCAGCGGCTTCCTGTGCAAGCGTTTCACGCTTTTGGGCGGCATACGCCTCGGCGTCAGCAATAATGGAACGCTTTTCGCGGCGCGGGCGCGGTGGAATCGTCGCATCGTCGAGAACAGCCTTGGGCTCCTTGAAACGTTCGGCCTTGATGGCTTCCATGCGGCGGGTAATAATTTCCTGACGCTTTCTCAGGACGAACACCAGAACGACAACGCAGACAGCGATGGCGAGAACGCCACCGAGGATCCACTTGACAATGTCAGACGTATGGGACTGACCTTCGACCGAGGCTCCCTCTGCAGGGGCAGACGCAGGTGCGGAACGCATGGAGGAGAGCTCTTCCCATGCAGAGTCCAACTGCAAACGGATATTTACCTGAAGGTCCGGATTCGCTTTTGCATTCCACAGTTCAAGTTCAAGCGAATCAATTTTAGAACGCGCTACGAGATAAGCTTCGGCGTCAAAAGAATTCCCCGAACCAGAGAAATCCATCAAGAGATACACAGCCAAAGCGGATGCCAAGACAAGCAGCACGATGGGAGCTAAAAATTTTTTCATAGCTTAAAAATAGTAAAAAAAAGAAAATACGCCCAATGAAATCCGTTGAGAATGTTGAAGAAATCTCAACGCTTTTCAACAAAGATAAGGCTAAGTACCCCTTTTACCCCACTCATTTTCTATCTTTCTACTCAAGAACTCTTTGTTCTCCTCCTAACCCCCAAAAAGCTCAGCTAGCGCAAGTTGGCTGAGTTTTTTTATTTCCGACCAAATCCGGGACCATTTGGGGCTTATAACAAAAAAGCCTGCAAAGCGGAGCTACTTTGCAGACAAATTAACAAATGATGTCTTTAACTGCTTATTTCCTGGGAGGCAGGGCCTCGGCAAGAATCACGCGATTGCCGCCGGACTGGACAGCCATCTGCATCGATTCGCCTGCAGCCTGCAGAAGTCCGCGGGCATCGCCTGCATGAGCCGGCATGACGGCCACGCCCATACTGAGGGTCGTTTCGAGGACGCTTTCGCCGTAGGCAATCTTGAGCTGAGAAATCTCGTTGCGGATTCGTTCGGCACGGGCACGCGTAATCTTGAGGTCTGCGCCCGGCAGAATCACGCAGAACACATCGCCTTCGTAACGGCACGGGATATCTTCGTTGCGGACATAGCCCGGCAGGCGCTGTCCCAGTTCCCACAGGAGCTGTTCCACCGCATGACGACCGCGCTGTTCCTGAATCTGGGACACAGAATCCGGATAAATCATGACAAGGCCAATCGGCGAACGGTGGCGGGTTGCCGCAGAAACTTCGCGAATCAGTGATTCTTCCATATAGCGGCGGTTGAACAGGCCCGTAAGGCCATCGCGAATGCTGTGCTGTTTGTAGCGGGCATTCAGGTTCTGGGTCGCAATATAAAGACCAAACGTTGCAGAAACCGCACTCACCTTGGCATGCCAGTCATCCATGGTTTCGTTGTCAGGCAGGGCATCGGTCTGCAGAGAGAAAATACCGAAATGTTCTTCGACGCCTTCAATCGGGGCGCAGAACGAAATTCCGTGCGGGTGGAGATGCAAGTGCGTGCAGCCCCCATTCACGCTCGGGTTCGAATAGTCCGTAATAACGATATCGCCGGCATCGAAGCTGGCGCATTCAACCGGGCGAATCACATCGTCGCTAATAACGGTTTCACCGAAAGAAAGAACCTTGTGCAAATCGGTCTGAGTTCCGGCATACATATACAGAATACCAGAAGCATTCGGGAACAGCTGCGGGAGCAAATCCTGCAGAGCCTTGATTACTTCGGGAACCGGACGGTCCTTCAAGAGGCAACGAGCATACTTTTTCCAAGCCTCGAGAGGGAACTTCACGCAAATTTCATCAACCTTTTTAGCAAGAGCTTCCTTCGAAGAGATAGCCCCCGTCGGGAGAGGCATGTCTTCGGGTTCCGGCGACGAAGCCAGAGGATCCGTTTCCGGCGTCGAAAGTCCAGACGTCATGGACAGCTTCGAGTCCTTGATGGAATAGAGAGCTTCGTTGAAGTCCTCTTCGGCAATATCAAGCTTTCGCTTGCACACGTTGTAGAGTACCAGGCCAAGGACAGCGCCCCAAGCCCCGATAAAGACGAACTTGCCACCAACGGGGACCGTCGTTTCGGGCACAAAAAACGCGACGACGACACCCGCGACAAACGTAACCAACCAAAAGAAATATGTTAGCATGCTCATGCTCTTAAATGTAGTTAAAAAGTGAATTTATAGATACACGGCACATAAATAACCCCAAAAAAACGGGAACTGCAAGTTTATTAACAGAAAAATGGGGCAACAACCCCCAAAACGCCCTCAGTTAATACTAAGCATTTGTAACTCCATGTAAAACAGGAGGGCTTTTGCATTTAGCTAAATTTGCCAACATGACCATTCTCGAAAAAATTGCTCTTGCCCTTCCCGCCGTCGAATCCCCCGCCCGCTATATGGGTGGTGAAGCGAACAGTGTCGTGAAGGACCATAGCCAGATGCTTTGCCGCATGGCGTTCGTGTTCCCCGACAAGTACGAAATCGGCATGAGCAATAACGGAATCCGCATCCTGTACCATGTCATCAACCGCGAACCGGATTTGCTGTGCGAAGTCTCTTTTGCACCGTGGGACGACATGGCAAAAGAAATGGAGAAGTACGACATTCCGCTGTACAGCTACGCAAGCTATACGCCGGTGCGTGATTTCGAAGTGGTCGGCATGACGCTCCAGACGGAACTCAATTTTACGAACGTGCCCTACGTGCTTGACATCGCGCGCATTCCCGTATGGCAGAAAGACCGCCGCGAAGAAGACCCGATTTTGGTGGCAGGCGGGCCCGCCATGGCAAACCCCGAGCCGGTTGTAGACTTCTTTGACGCCTTCATGATTGGTGACGGCGAAGACATGATCATCAAGTTCCTGCGCTGCGTGGGCGAAGGCCGTAAAGCTAAACTTCCCCGTGCCCAGATTCTAGAGAATTTGTCTAAAATTGACGGCGTGTACGTTCCGAGTCTCCGACCCACCGTCATCAACGAATTTGGCGACATCGTTCCTGCAGAGCCTGCCAAGGGCAGCTACCAGAACACGAACGGTGTGCGCAGGCAGTTCATTCCGGTAATGGATCCGAAGAACTACCCCATCAAGAACTTGATTGCCAACATGCAATTGGTACACAACCGATTCAGCGTCGAAGTCATGCGAGGCTGCGCCCAAGGTTGCCGTTTCTGTCAGGCAGGCATTTGGTACAGACCCTGCCGCGAACTCGACCCCGATGACGTCTTGGACATCGCCAAGGCTGGCATCAAGGCAACCGGCGAACGCGAACTTGGACTTCTTTCGCTTTCCACCGCCGACTACAAGCCCGTGGAAGGCTTGACCGACTCCATCATTGACGACCCGTTCTTCGATACGGTAGACGTGAGTCTCCCGAGCATCCGCGTGAACGCCTTCGGCGAAACGCTCGCCCAAAAGATTTCTGCCCTCAAGGGTGGCCGCAGCGCGACCTTCGCACCTGAAACCGGTTCCGAACGAATCCGCAAGATGATCAACAAGACCATCAGCGACCAGGACATGTACAACGCCGCCGAACACGCCTTCAGCAGCGGGTTCAACAAGATTAAGTTGTACACAATGATTGGTTTTCCGACCGAGAATGAACAGGACATGGAAGCGTTCTGCAACCTGATTGAAAACCTGGTCAAGATTGGTCGCAAGTACCTGCGCGGATGTCAAATCGCCGTGAGCATGGGTATTCTGATTCCGAAGTCCTTTACCGGGCTGCAGTGGGCTCCGTTCATGGACAAGGAAACCGCCCTCAAGCATATCCGCTACGTGCGCGAACGATTCTTTAGACACCCGAACGTGAAGGTGAACTGGGCCGGCTGGGAAACAAGCTTCCTCGAAGCCATATACAGCCGCGGCGACCGCAGGCTCGGCCCCGTGATTTACGCCGCCTACAAGAAGGGAATCATCTTCGAAAGCGACTCCTACCGTTTCGATTTCGAAAAATGGCAGCAGGTCTGGGAAGAATGCGGCTACGACACCAGCTGGGTGTACCGCATGCGCGAAAAAGACGAAGTGTTCCCGTGGGATTTCATTCACGCCGGCACAAGCAAACAGTACCTGCGCGGCGAATGGGAAAAAGCCTTCAAGGAAGACTCCGCACCGGTGCCCAACTGCAAATGGGGCGACTGCCAAAAGTGCGGCATTCCGGGCTTCGGCGCCGAAATCAAGCTCGCAAACGACCCGGTGCGCCACAAGGCCCCGAGCCGCACACCCGAGGAAATCAAGAAACTTGTCGCTGAACGCCGCCCCACGCAAAAGAGCTGCCACAGCTACAAGATTACTTTCAAGAAGACTGGTCTCAGCCGATTCTTGCCGCACCAGAACATGCTCAGTTTCTTCGAACGCACGTTCCTTTGCGCAGGCATTCCCATCAAGTTCAGCGAAGGCTTCAGCCCGAAGCCCCGCATTTCGAACATGGGCGCACTCCCGCTCGGTCTTGAAACCTACTGTGAAGTCATCAGCGTAGACTTATTGCAACCGCTTGACATTTCCAAGGAAAACTTGCCGAAGATTATGGCCGAACTTTCGAGGCCGTTCCCGCGCGGCATGGAAATCGTGAACATCGAACCGCTCAAGGAAAAGCTTTCGAAGCACATGCCGACGGCAATGATCTATTCGTTCACGCCCGAATCCATTCCCGAAGGCATCATGGAAAAGTTCGAAAGCAAGACGCTCCCCGTGGTACTCAACCACCGCGGTCAGGAAATCAACTTGAATGAACACATTCTTGGAATTCAAATTGCAGGCGGCGCCATTATCCTTAAGATCAAGTGTAACAACATGGGAACCACCGCAAGCCCGTTCAATATTTACGCGGCCTTGATGGGCGTCAATTTTGACCCCAAAAAGCTTGATGAGGCGTCAAGACGCTTCCTTATCAAGAAAATTGCGATGGAATGGTAAAACTTTAGCAAAGGTTATAACACTTTTTGACTTTTTTTATTAGTATTCCTAGTGGATTTTTGAAACACCCATTTAAGGAGTATTATATGAAAAAAATGTTTCTTGCTGCCGTGACGGCACTCGCCTTGTGCTCTTACAGCTACGCACAAGACGATGATGACGAATACGAAGAAGACGACGCCCCGGCTCGTGAAGAAGCTCCGGCGATCGAAGAAGACGACGCTCCGGTTGCAAAAACAGAAAAGAAATCCAAAGCCTCTTCTGGAGACGCCTTCCTGGGCCTCGGTATGGGTCTTACCGACAGCTACCAGCAAATTCACATCAAGTATAAGATTAGCAGCACGTTGACCGCTACCGGTATCTTGCTGTTGAACCACCATGGTGAATCCACCTACGAAGCAGGCGGTGCAGAAGTGGATATGGGTGACGATTATACCGCATTCGGTATCGGCGCCGGAATTGACTACTACCTCGACACTCCGGTACTTCCGACTTCTGTGGGTGCCGAAATCGCCTACATCAGCAACGGCGAACAGCTCTTAGCCAACGACGGAATGAATAAGTCCACCCTTTCTTCGAGCAACCTGAACATCAACCTGATGTTTGGTGTCCATGCAGAACTCGTCAAGAACTTCGAGCTTTCCGGAAAGGCTGGCCTCGGATTCGTGTACACGTCCTCTACGACAAAGACCACGGCAATCGCCGCAAACACCAGCTCCGAAACCGAAATGTCTAACTTGAGTTTCGGTCTTAAGGCCGGCGTTTACGCCACCTGGTTCTTCCTGTAATTAAGAAGACCTGTTAAGGCAAAAAATTTAGACCGTCCACCAGGGCGGTCTTTTTATGTTCATCCAGCGCTTCGGCAATAGGCTACCGGGCCTATTGCCTTCGCTTGGCATTATTTATTCTGCAGGCAGTATAATCTCGATATGTCGCGTGCTCACGTTCAAGAAGTGCGTACGGAACAAATCCTTTTCGCTCTTGTCGCTCACGCGCACTTGCGTTACGGCAATAAAGTCCTTGTTTTCACGGATGTAGTCCGTGAGACGTTCGTCGCGGAGCGTATCGATTTCGCCCGTGATGATAAAGCTGTCGGTCCAAATTTTTACTAGCATGTTATAAATATAAAGTTTTTTTTGTTTGCAAGTAGAAAAAAAGCGTTTTTTTGTTGCTTTTTGCCTTTTTGAGTGTATTTTAGGGATATAATATAGCTGTTGGGTGTTCCCAACCAAGGAGTTTACCATGGCAAAGAAAAAGGCAATCAAACTGACCCCCGGCAAAATGATCTACCATAATCTGGAATTTATCGATAGCGATGTCGGGCGCCCGATCAGAATTCTTTCCGAATTCATGGGGCCGTACCAGATTTTTGCACAGGAAGGCATCAAGAATACCATCGTGTTCTTCGGTTCTGCCCGCACGCTCCCCATGGCCGAACTCAAAAAACGCCAAAAAAGCTGCAAGAACAAGGCCGAACTTGCACGACTCAAACGACTGGAAGCCGTCGCAGAATACTACGACGCCGCGCGCGAACTGGGCGCGAAACTTGGCCGTTGGGCAAACAAGCAGCACGACCATGGTTTTGCGGTGATGACCGGTGGCGGTCCGGGCATTATGGAAGCAGGTAACCGTGGCGCAAACGACGTCGGTACCTCTTCAGTCGGCCTGAACATCAAGCTGCCCTTTGAACAGCACCCGAACCCCTACATCGACGACGATCTGAACCTGCAGTTCCGTTACTTCTTTATCCGTAAGTACTGGTTCATGAAAATGGCCAGAGCACTCGTGGTGTTCCCTGGCGGTTTCGGCACGCTCGACGAAATGTTCGAAATCTTGACGCTGATCCAGACAAAAAAATACGGCGACAAGATGCCCGTCGTGATTTACGGCAGCAAGTACTGGAACAAGGTAATCAATTGGAATCACCTCGCCGAAACCGGCATGATCGACAAGGACGACCTGAAGCTGTTCCATTTCTGCGATAACGTAGAAGATGCTTACAATGTCATTACAACGGCTCTCGAAAAGACTATGGATTAATCTCAAATAACTTTTATTGCAAGGTGTCGCTCGGCGGCACCTTGTTTTGTTTTGGGGATTAGCTAAATTTAGGACATGATTCGAAACATTCTGGCAGAAACATTAGATCGCGTATCTAGAAACTTGGCTCTCCGCCCGAACTACACCATGGAAGAATACCAGCGGTGGTTCGACCAGAATCCCGAATACATGCACAACGGGGCCATGCAGCATATCCAGCTCGTCGAGCCCCTGACGCTCGAAGGCACCAACAACCTTTACCGCGCCCAATACTGGCTGGAACACCCGAACGATCCCAGCCGCTATGTGGAGCAAGAAATCGTCGTCAAGATTTGCAAGTTCTGGGCAAGCCCCGGCAAGAACAGGCTCCACCGCCTGAACAGCCTCTTGAGCGCATTCCAAGACGAAATCCGCATCAACAACCTGATTCACGCCACCAATATCGAAGGCGTGGTGCAGAGCATGGGCGGCGGCATCGCCGGCAGACACCCTTACCTGAAAATGGAATTCATCAAGGGTTGTTCCCTCGACAGGCTTTTCAAGAAAGACCTGACCGATGACGAAATTCTGCATCGAGTTGCCCAGCTTGCCTACTTGGCAAACACGATTAGCCAGCTGCATTACTACCAGGTAGTGCACAAGGATTTAAAGCCCAAGAACCTGCTTCTGTGCCAGAATCCGCAACACAAGAACAACCACAAGATTCTCGTGTGCGACTTCGGTTACGCCCAAGCGAAAATGCGCGACACCATCACCGAATATGGTGGACAGATGACGCCTTGCTACAGTGCGCCCGAACAGGCGATCATGGGTGAAAACCTGTCGGCCTCGGTGGACTATTTCAGTTTCGGCATTATCGTGCACGAATACCTGACCGGCGAGAAGCTGTTCCCGCATTCGATGGACATCTTTATCGAAGACGGCTACCGCATTACCGACCGTTACCTGGAATACCTGAAGACCGGTCGAGAAAACCGATTTAACGACCCGAGATTCCCGGAACTCACGCAGTGGATTGACAACCTCACCATTTTCGACAGCTTCGAACGCATGCAGTGCTGCCCGAACTTGTTTGATATTGCTCACAAATTGCGCGAACGCGTTAACGCCCAAGGCTACCGCGACGTGAACACTGATTTCTTGTGGAACCAGCTGCGCGAATACAATCGTTTTTAATAAAAATAAAATTTTCACTTTCTAATTCATTAGTTATATTCAGGGTATGAATAAGCCCTCTATCTCGAATATTATCGCTCTTTTAAAAAAAGTGAAACCAGTCCATTACTTGGTGGTTTTGGCAATTATAGGTATCGGCATTTTTAACGCCGTCACCGGAATCATGCCGCAAGTCAAACAAAGCCGCTACGAACGAGGAATCGAAAAATCCTTTAACAAGTGGTGGGAAGATGAGGGTGCAAACCAGTTCAAGATTGTCGGAGTTGAACCGACCGAAAAAGTCAGACAAGAAGAATTCGAACAATTCCGCAACAGGGCTTTTGCGCTAAAGCCTTCGTACATTATCGAAGACCGCGTCGAGCTCATGAGAAAGGATTTCCGCGAATGGTGGGAAATCCGTGGCGGCAAAGAAGAATTTATAGCAAAGAACAACCGCTACCCCAGCGAATCTGACTTTAGGCGTGAACTTGCCGAATGGATTGACAAGTACACCGACAAATTCGCACGCTACAACATGGCGTTTGTCCCCAAGAAAGGGCAGTACGACCGACTGCTCACCAGTTGGATTCTGTTCCCGAGCGTGTGGAGCTAC
This sequence comes from uncultured Fibrobacter sp., assembly GCF_900316465.1. Lineage (NCBI taxonomy): Bacteria > Pseudomonadati > Fibrobacterota > Fibrobacteria > Fibrobacterales > Fibrobacteraceae > Fibrobacter > uncultured Fibrobacter sp. The sequence goes on from NZ_ONDD01000001.1 coordinate 13,239, forward strand.
ATTTTATTCGCCGTGCTCTTTGTGTTTACGCTTGTTCGTTTGGAAAAGCGTTGGCAATGGTTTATTCTGTGGGGATGCATTGTCGGCTGGGCTCTTATCGGCGGCGTTCTGGTAAGTGTCATGACCGGCACGAGTTTCTTTGACCATTACAGCGGCGAACGCTATATGGGCATGAGTCTTACGATTGCATTCCTGCTCGGCGCAACCGCATTCGCCCCGCGCAAGGAACTTTCTTCGCAGGCTCTTTCTGCCATTTGCTTTACGGGACTTTTGCTCGACATGGCCGTCAACTGGTTTATCAACCCGAACATTTTCGGCGCTGTCGCGGTACTTTCGCCCGTCGCCTTTGGCGCAGGAGCCGTTGCCGGCTTAAAGATTGAGACTCGCCGCAAGACCCGTTACGAACTCAAGCAAGAAGCGTTGCAAGAACGTGCCCGCCGCATTGAAAAGCGTAACCCCATGGCCGAAATGAAATCCAAGACCCGCACCATGATTCAGTCGGGAATTGAAAACGCCAAGGGCGGTCGCCCCGAGCAGGCTCTCAGCCTGCTGACGCAGGCGATGGTCCAGCTCTTGCAAGAACACCCGATTGACAAGGCTACGGTACTTTCGCTGGCCGACAGCATGAACAAGCTTTATATTGAAGTTTCAAGCAACCAGTGGCTCGAATGGGGCGAAATCGCAAAGAACAAGAACGCCCCCGAAGCAGCGATCATGTTCTTAAAGAAAGGCCTTTCGCTTGAAAAAGACAAGAACTTCGCAAGGCGCGCCCTCTATACCTTGGGCGAGACCTGCGTCATTCGCGAAATTGATGTTGAAGACGGTCTCAAGCACTTGCAAAAAGTCATCGAGATGAACAAAACCGACATCTTGGCTAAGCAAGCGCAAAAGATCCTGGATTCCTACAAAGCGCTTATCGACTCTTCACGTAACGGCGGTTAACGCTACCGTTTTTCGAATATTCCACCACCATCACGTGGGCGGCAGGCATCCTAGCAGGCATTTGCATGCCCGTAAACAACGGGCGGCCTTGCAGGTCGAAAATGCGGTAGTAGGCCGTTTCTGCTTCGGTGCCGCGATTCACGTGCTGGGCGATTGCGGTGGTTCCGCTGCTGGATTCTACGACTTCGGACGAGCTGGATTCAGGTTCCGCGCTCGACGAAGATTCTGCAACCTCGGACGAAGACGATTCGGGTTCAACCGTTCCCTCGACCGTAAAGGTGACGTATTCCGACATCCAGGTGAGCCCGGAGTTATCCGTCACGACAGCGACGGCAGAATGCGTGCCCGGAGCAAGGCCTTCGGCATTCACCTGGTAAGGCGATGCAGTCGCAGAGCCGACTAAAGTCGTTCCGACATAAAAATCAACCTTCTTGACAGAACCGTCGCTGTCCTTCGCATCAGCCTTCAAGGTGACAGCCTTGCCGGCATCGAACTTGGCCCCTGCAGAAGGCACTGTCATGGAAACACTTGCAGCCTTGTTGCTCTGGCCAAAGCCCTGGTTGTATTCGGGCATCTTGCCGTAGCGGCCACCCACGCCCACAAGGCTCGGGATTTCTTTCGGGATATTCGCCACCGTGCGTTTTTCGAAACTGTAGCTCGGGTTGAACGTCGCCGCATTCGGAACGCCCTGCGTCACAGTACCGTTGTAGCGGTGCTGTTGCTTAGTGCCGCTCCCGAACGTGACTCCACTAAAGTAAACGTAGCCGTTGTCGCCCCATTCGGCGAGGTAACCCTGGCCGTTATCGATATAGCTATTCTCGTAGCGTACGTAGGCCTTCGCGCTTGCACTATGGCCGTTTGCACCCGCCACAAAGAAGCGGTTGTAATCTACATACTGGTTGTACAGATGCACCTGAGAACCATTGCTTTCGCCAGTGACCTTCGGCACGCGGCCGTAGGTATTGTGCCAGTAGTTGTTTGCGTAAGTCAGGTGGGCATCTTCGACAAGCGCCATGTAGGGGTCGGTACCCCAGCAGTTGTATTCGTTCGCGCCGTCAAAATCCAGGTAGCTGATGGTGGCATCGTCCACGAATTCCATGTCCATGCCGTCACTGATCCACTTGTAACTGATGTGATCGGCCCAAAAGCCCTTCACATGCTTCGAGGCTGAACCTACGGTTTCGAGGCCATCGCCGCCTTCGATCAAGTGCGGGTTCACGTCGTAAATGGCGAGGTTGCGGTAGATGTGGTTGTAAGAGCCCTCGTTACTGCGCACCACAATGGAGGCACCGCGCAGGTTCGCACCGCGACCCATGCCCACAAGACTCTTGTTGGGCTTGGTGGTAATCCAGTTGCTCCACGCCTGCAGATTGTCCGATTCCTTCACGATTTCGAGTCCGGATTCACCGAGGCTCGCGCAGCTATTTTTCTCGAAGGCGATGCGGTAGAACTTATTCGTCTTGCCTGTCACGCGGTTCGTCTCGCCACAAGTCGTGCGGCACCAAGTACGCCCTTGCTTGTTCGCCTCGGTCACCGCATTGCGCATTTGCCTAAAATCGTAAGTGCCTTCGGGCACAAGGATTGTCACCGCATCGTTACTCTGCAAGTACTTGCGGATGCTTGCGGAATCGCTCGCGAAAACGATATTGCCGGCAGCGCCGCCCGTCGTAGAAGCACCGAAGCCTTCGGCCTTCACGTTGAACGTGAAAAGCAGAACCGCTGTCGGATCCGTTTCGGCAGAAGTCCAAATCCACTTGGCCTGCGTGTTTGCAGCAAAGCCGGAAAGCGCCGCCCCGCTCGGGAGCTTGTTGCTTGCGTAGTTAAGGGTTGTCGCACCGCCCCACTGGCTAAGGTCGCGGCCCTTGTTTTTCCACGAGTTGTTGCTCACTGCAGGCTTTGATTTCCAACCACTGCCGGAATAGTAAGACTTGTCCAGGTCGTCAATCTGCACCATGACGCCGGGGGCACCTTTACCGTTCACGCCCACGACCGAAATTGCATTTTCACCGGGAAGGAACGTCATCGGCACAAAGCGCACGCGGCCCGCCTGGTTGTCCTGTGCAAGGAGAGCGCCATTGTGGTAAAGTCTGTAGCCGCCATCGGCCACAATCCAGATACCCGGACCTTCGCCTGCGTTATAAGTCGCGGCAACCAACTGCGAACTGACCTTGTCACCACCGCCATAAGCCGATTCCGACGGAAGCGTCACCACCTCTGTCGCCGGAATTGCGGCGGTGGAAATTCCAAAAAGCGAGACAACGCCCGCTAAAGCCAACCCAACATCCTTTTTTACTCCCATTTTTTCCTCTTGTTGTAATATTGCCTTTTATAATCTAATTTTGGCACTTTTGTTTTCAAAACGTTATCCACCAAGCCCATTAATATGTGTTTGTTCATTGACAACGATTGTAAAAGCTCCTTTTACGCAAAAAAAATACACTCCTATCGGAGTGCTGGGTAGTTTTTTTGAAATTTAGGGTTGTCCGTAGACTACGACCAAAAAACGCCGACATGTTTCCATTTTTAATGTATTTTATACACAATAATAATAAAATTTTACTTTACATTTGCAAATATTTATCTAACTTTAGCAATATGAACAATGTTTCCACAATTAGTGTATTTATGTATTTTGATTACCGGGATTATATCCGGGCCGTCGTGGAAGCATTGCAATCCAGAGGGCAATCCATCCGTTCCATTCAAGAAAGCGCCGGAGTCTCGGGTTCCGCCTTCTTCAACCGCATTCTGGACGGATCCCGCCCGCTTTCTGCTGCAAACGCAAAGACGCTCGCCAAAGCCTGGGGGCTTTCCGATGAAGAATCCGAATACTTTCTGACGCTAGTCCGCTTCGGCAACGAAAAGAACGTGGACGAACGCGAAAACTTGCTCAAGAAACTCCTCGCCGTACGCGCAAAAAATCAGGAATACGAACTCCAGGATTCCGCCCTCAAGTTCTTTTCGAAGTGGTACTACCCCGTCTTGCGCGACTTGTTGCCGCTCCTCCCCGCAAACACCCCTGCCGAAAAAATCGGCCGGATGTTCACGCCCGCGCTTCGCGCCCCGCAAGTGCAAAGCGGAATCAAGTACCTAAAGGAAGCCGGATTCGTTTCTTTGAACGATGACGGAACCTACCATGTCGAGCAACCCACCATCTCGACGCCGCCCCGCGTGCGCTCTACCATTCTGCGCAAATACCATTTAAAGAACCTCGAAGTCAATAGCGAAGTTTACGACCTGTTCTCGAGCGATGACCGCAGCATCACCAGCGTAACCTGTAGCCTTTCCAAGGAAAGTTTCGAAAAGGTTCGCGAAGAAATCGCCAAGCTTCGCGAAAAGATTTTGGCCATGTCCCGCGAAGAAAAGAACCCCGACCGCGTCTGTCATGTCGGATTTCAGCTCGTGAATCGCGCCAAGGTGAAGGAGGGCAAATAATGAAGGTTATTCTCGCCCTTTCGCTTTTCGCAGCCAGCCTCGGCATCGCATTCACCGCCTGCAGCACAAATGAAAATTCTGTCGCAAACGGCACAGGCAGCAACGCCGGCGAAACCGAAATTGCCGGCATCGTTACAGCCACCAATCACGGAATGCCCCTCAAAAACGCCGTCGCCCGTGTATGGATTTTAAACGAGGATTCCATGCTTGTCGCCTACGAAGACTCCCTTGACGACAACGGCATTCTCAAGATTAACTCCGCCGCCTTGAGCGAAAAGAAGGCCCCCGTCCAGCTGCTCGAAATGCGCTCCGGCGATTCGCTTTCCATTATGCGCTGGGTCGACTTTGAACGCAGTCCGGAGCAGAATCTCGCCATCGCCCAAAGCGAAAGCCTGAAAGGCATCATCACCAATAACGGTACCGCCGTTGAAAACGCAACCGTAAGCATTCTAGACCAAACCGTCACCACGGACGCACAAGGATACTTTGAATTCAGCGGCTTGCCTGCAGGCGTGCACTACGCCTTCGTTGAAGGGTATTTCGGCAAATTCTCTTACCAAATGGAAACCGGCCTAAGCGATGGCGCCACGACAAATCACATCAACATCGCCGACAGCATTTTCACCGTTGTCGAAGACTTTGAAAATTGGAAACACAGGCAGACCTTTATCGGCAAGAGTTTTGGACAAGGCTGGTGGTTTATTTGCACCGACTCCCTGCAAGGCGGGAACAGCCGCGTCGCCGAAGGCATCGATAGCGACAAGATTCTCGTTACCGGCGACAGCGCCAAGAGCGGAAGCAGCCTGCACCTGATTTTCAATATCGACCAGGATACTAAAGGCCATTACGGCGTCGCAGGGTTCTCTATCGGCGACGATTTTGATGAAGACGACATGTTCGCGTTCTACGACTTGCGAAGCGCCACCGCCATTTCGTTCGACGCCAAGGGCAGCGGAAAGATTTCGTTGCAAATCACCAAGCGCGGCAACGACGGCAAGCGAGACTTCCACCAGACCGCCTTCGTGACGCTCGGCGGCGAATGGGAACATTTCACTTTTACCGCCGACGATTTCGACACGGAACTTATCGCCGTCAACACCATCAACATCTTGGTGACCGAAGACGCAGAGATTTTCTTGGACAACATTCGCTTTGACGGCATTTCGCCGAGCATGTGGCCAAGCCTCGGAATGCGATTCTAGAATTTTCACATATAGGAGTGTGCTTTATGAAAAAGACAAATATAGGCATAGTAGCCTTGTGCGCTCTCGCTTTTACAAGCAGCGCGTTCGCCACCATTCAACCCACGCGCGTCGGCCCCGTTAGCCAATACGGCGCTTTGCAAAGCGGCAAGAATTCCGCTGGCGAAGGCCGCATTTATGGCAGCGTGCAAGGCGTCAAGGACGGCGCCGAGGTCCAGGTTCGCGGAATGAGCCTCACTTGGAGTCAGTACTGGCCGTACGGCAGCAGTTTTTACGGGAGTTCCTTTATCGACACTTTGGTCGGCTCCTGGAACGTTGAACTCGTCCGCTCTGCCATGGGCGTCGTGCCGCCTTGGGGACACGGAAGCTACATGACCCGCCCCGAATATTTCGAATCGCAAATGGACACCGTGGTTCAAGCCGCTATTCAAAATGACGTTTACGTCTTGATTGACTGGCACAGCGAAGGCGGTTACTACAACTGCATCCACAAGGGAACAAAGCCAAAGTACGAATTCAACGACAACAAGACCTGCTTTACCGCAAACGATGCCGCCGCCTTCTTCGGGCGCATGGCCGAACGCTACGGCAAGTACCCGCATGTCATTTTCGAAATCTACAACGAACCCGTGAGTGAATCCTGGGCAGACCTGAAAGCCTACGCCGACACGGTCATCAGCGCGATCCGCAAACATTCGAAGAACCTGGTAATCGTCGGAACTCCGATGTGGTCTTCGATGGCAGGCGATGCCGTAGCTGCCCCCGTACAAGACGATAACGTCGCCTACACTTACCATTTCTACGCCAACCTGCACCAGACTTCTAGCCACTTGTCCAGTTCCAACAAGGCGATGGAATCCGGCCTTAGCGTATTCGTAACGGAATGGGGCGGCATCGATGAAATCTTCACCAAGGAAGCCCACAAGACCGAACTCGAGAAATTCCTCGCATGGACCAACGAGAAGAAAATTTCTTGCGCCAAGTGGGATGTCGAAAAGCCCTTCCTCGAAAACAACGATGTCGATAACTACATCAAAGAAAACATTTTGCCCGCAAAGACCACCTACCAGAAAAATCTGAATTGGGAAACCGAAATCAGCGACAAGTTGCCCAACTTGATTACATACGGCGCCGGCACCGATATTCCGGGCAAGTGGAGCAGCACCAGCGACATTGACGACTACGGCGACGAACAGGGCGACAAGGGAAACTCCACCTTTACCGACAACTCTACCGAAACTACCGTGAAAATGGACAACATGAAGCTTGACACCGTCGGCACCGGCTTTGATTACGCCCCGTACATTCGCGCAGAATACGCGTTCGACGGCGAGCCCGATTTGTCCAAGTGCAAAATGGTTAGCTACCGCTACAAAGGAGCAAACCACCAGTTTATCCTCTACTACGATTGGAACGCCAGTATCGATGTCTTTGGCGAAGGCGCCTGGGACTACCCCTTTGTCGAAATGCCGTATGCACCCGAATGGGAAACGGTCTACGTGGATTTAGGCTGGATGATGAGTAATGGCTGGCAGGCAGCACTCCCGCTGACCCCGGTTCTTTCGGCGGCGACCGCGTTCCGCTTTAATGTAACAAACGATTTTTTTGACACCTCGCTTTGGGTCGAAAACATCAAGTGCATCGAAAGCGTCGAGGGCTATACACCTGTAAAAATTCCCACAAACACAGACGCCGTCCAAACGCAGACCGCAAAGGCGAATTACCGCATAAACACCAACGGTTTGAACATTATCGCCACCGGCATCAAGAACGGTACGCATTACTCGCTTTCGAACATCCTCGGACAAACACTACGTTCCGGCATCGCAAACGCAAGCAGCATTAAGCTAAGCGCACCGCAGGCAGGCCGCTACATTCTCCGCATCGGCAATTCCGTCCACCCGATTTCAATCAAGTAAGCAAAAGCCTTTCCCCGATACAAAAGGGAGCAAAAGAGCCTCGGCATCCGCCGAGGCATCTTTATTTGGTTAATCGATAATTTGAATTCCTTCGAATACGATTTCATCTATTTCCAGGAAAGATCCGTTATAGATAAAGATGCTGAATATGCCAATTTCGCTTGAGATTTCGTCCCACAAAACTTGATAATTCTTACTGTCCACGATTTCTTCGCCTAGGCGTAAGACCAGTTCGGTCCATTCATCGCTCGCCTTCGTAAACCAAAACGCCTTATTGTAGTTGTTATTCTCGATTTGGCGGTAATGTTCAAGCGCAACGGCAAACATGCAGTCACCGCGAACTTTCAGTCGGAGGGCCGTGAGCGCACTCAGGTCGTAATAACCCGTATCGAGGCCAAGACGCGTCCCGAGCATGACATAGCCCGTATCCTGGATGGTAAACTTTAACGAGAGATATTTGCCACGGGCTCCGTCATCTACGAGCGCCCCTGCAAAACCACCCGCGCTGTCGGGGCTTTCAAAGGACGCCCCCTTGTGCGGTATGTAGTACCAACCGTAATTCGGGTATTTCTTTGCCAGATTGTTCAGGTTGTCGCCGTCGTCAAAATCCTCGAAAACGTATTCGTGAGACAAATCCTGGAACCACAGGAGCGTGTCAACAGAAGTGCCCGCGTCAAGCGAAATATCGCCAACGGGCTGACTATTCGCGACAATGGTATATAGACCCGCCGGAACATGCGAGAATACGAAATCGTTTCCATCATTTTTGGCGCAATAGGGAGTCGCATCAAGCATCAAGGAACAGCCCAAGACAGTAGAATCGGAAGCGGCCGCCCCGGTACGCACCGTAAGCGATACGGACGGCAAGAGTTCTACTTCTTTCGCAGAAGAATCTGCCGCATTGATTTTAGTCCACACCATAAGCGAGGAATCCTCGCCAGCAATTCCCTCGACATAGCACCTTGCATTCTGGCACTGATCCAGCCGAGTCTCGAACTGTACCTTTCCGGAATCATCTGCCGTGGCGGTTTCGAGCGCAGTGACATAGGACGGGAGGAACACCGTTATATCTTCGGACGGGCTTTCCGCAGAAGCGGCTCTAGGACGCTGGTACAAGGTAACACGCGCCTGCGGAATCGGCCTGTGAACTCCATCAAGCGCAACGACCGCAATCCCGTTCGTCGTTTCGCTCGTGGCTCCGGCAGTTTCAGGGCCGCTGTCGGAACAGCCCGAAAACGCCGCCAGAATCAGGCCGAGCGCGAAATAAAATAATTTATGAATCCTAAACACCTGGAACATTTTTACCGTTCTTCCTTTTTCATCATCGGGAATAACTGGAAATTTAATTGATAAACGCTGTCGCAAATTTGCGACGGCATCGCATTAACCACATTTACGATGGATTTTCGCGTTTCGGCGAGGATATCGCGGATTTTTTGGATCTGTTTTGAGTCAAGCGCCATGGTGAGCGTGCTGATATCGCGCTTTTCCTTCGGCGTGTTGGCTATCGAGTCGCGCGCCAGTTCCGCAATACGTCCCTGGTAGTCGCTAATGGTGGCACTCAGCCAGTGTTCCTGCGTGCGGAGATGCGCCTCGGTGGGTTCCACGCGGCCATCCTTGCGTTGGCGGGCAAGTCCCAACTGCAGCAACGCCTCGACCGCTTTTTCAACCTGCGTAGCGGTAAGTTTCGGAATGCATGTCTCGGCGAGTGCGGCGGCATTTTGCGGGCCCCGATAATCAAATACGTCGAGTGCCGAGCGAATCATCGGATAGTACCACTGTTGAAAATAACGGTAGCGAGCCTCATCAAGTTCGCGGCAAGCAGCGGGGCGCATTTTCTGGAGTATTTCAAAATGTTTGCGCACCTCTTCGTCGGTCTTTGCCTTGCCGTAAGCGACCATTTCGCGGAAATATTCAGCCTTCGCCTCTTTGAAACGGAACAATTCAACGAATGGTTCAACACCTTTCGAAGACACATGACGCTTACCCTGCAAGATTTTCACCAAGAGACTTGCGTCCATGTCCACAGCAGACGCAAAGACCCGATAGCTGAAGGTCGGATCGAGCGACTTTTCGAGTTCGTAAAAGTCCTGCAGGAATTTACGGTAGTCGGTGTAATCGTATATGTTGATTTTGTTTCTTGCGAACATGGTTGACCCGTCCCAATAATATAGTTTCTATTATCAAAATAATCTATTTTCGCAACTGCTTTTTAATGTTTTTTTTCGGAGTTGTTGACATTTTTGTCCACGCCCGCCCCAAAAAAAACTCCTCGAAATGCATTCACAAACATAAATTTAGGGTACAATGGTGTATCAAGGAGTTTGAATGTTTAAAAGAAATACAGTCGCAATTCTTGCGGCAACCCTCGCAACAACCGCATTTGCAACCAAGTACGAAGCTGAATCGGCAACCGTCTCAACCGAGGCAAAAATTGTCAACAGCAGCGAAGTCTCGGGCACAGGCTATGCAAGCCTCCAAGAAGGCAACATTACCTTCGCGGGAGTCACTGTCGAATCGGCAGGCAAATACACGCTCACTATCCGCTACAAGGCGGGCGATTTTAAGGCAAACTATCTCAAGGTGAATGGTGCCACCGCAGGCACGATTGACTTTGCGGCAACGACCGGGTGGGCAGACATCACGACCGCCGTAACGCTCAAGGCAGGTGCAAATACCGTCGCTATTGAAAAATACTGGGGTTGGATCGACGTGGACTACATCGACATTTCTGCCTACGAATCAAAGCCCTTCAAGCTCTCCGCAAGCCCGGTCACCCCGAACGCGACCGAAAACGCAGTAAAGCTCTACAGTTTCTTGCGTGAAAACTTCGGCAAGAAAACAATTAGCGGAATCATGACCGGCGACATGAGCGGATACACGCTGGGCGCCGATTTCAAGACCCACGACGATGTAAAGTACATCTACACGCGCACGGGCAAGTACCCGGCGCTCGTCGGTCTCGACTTCCTTTTTGCAACAGGCCCGAACGCTTCCGGTAGCTGGAACATGGAATACACCGACAAGGCGATTTCTATAGCGAAGGGTCTCTGGAAAGCAGGCGGTATCCCTGCATTCACCTGGCACTGGAAGGATCCCCTCGACAAGAAGGACGCCTTCTACATCCAGAGTGCGGCAGGGACCAACGAATATACGGACTTCGACTTCTCTACCGGATTCAAGAGCGGCACCACCGAATGGGACACCGAAAGTGCGGCCTACAAGGGAATTATCGCTGACATTGACCATATTGCCGATTACTTCCTCGAACTGCAGAAAGATGGCGTTGCAGGCATTTTCCGTCCCCTGCACGAGGCGGGCGGCAAGTGGTTCTGGTGGAGTATCAATTCGGGCGAGCAGTTCGCGGCCCTCTACCGCCTGGTATTTGACCGCATGGTGAAGGTCAAGGGAGTGAAGAACATGATCTGGGTATTCAACCCCGAAGGTTCTACCGTCACCTCCTGGGATCCGGGCAGCGAATACTACGACGTACTTTCTATAGACATTTACAACAAGGACAACGACCATTCAAGCAACGCGAGCGCCTTTGACAAGTTCAAGAACGCATCGAATTCCACGAAGATTCTTGCACTCAGCGAAAACGGGCCCATTCCCGACGTGAACAACATGCACACCGACGAGGCCGTATGGAGCTGGTGGATGCCGTGGTACAGCACCTGGAGCGGAACCTGGCCCAGCCAGACGAAAGACGCCGTGTGGAAGAGCAACATGGACGACGAACGAATTCTTTCGCTCGAAGACATGCCCGGTTGGGACAAGTACAAACCCAACCAGGATACCTCTACGACGCGTCTTGCAAAGGTATCGCCATTCTACGGCCCTGCAACAACAATCGGCATCTTTGACATGAACGGCCATTACGTGGGAATTTCTACGCAAGGACTTCCGCAGGGGCGCTACATCGTACGTCAAAGAATCCAGGGACGCAGATTGAACGCGGTATACATCAAAAAGTAGTTATTGAGTCGGTTTCAACGAATTTTAAAGGCGACGCAAAAAAAATGAATACACAACGGGGGTTGGAGTTTATTTTTTGAGCGTCGCTTTTTTGAATTGGAGTGTTTATGGGTTGTTTTACTTTAAAAATGGCGAACACAACCGCAACTTTTTTGTTATGCGGAATGTGCGCCTCTTACGGGATTACCCCGAACAAGTTGGTTTCTGGCGGTTTGCTGGCTCATACAGGAGCCACAACGACAGATTATCTGACGGACGGTTACTTGACCAACTGGAAGAGTAGCAGCGCCAAGGAAATCGCGTTGAACGTGGGCGAAGGCCCCAAAAAGCTCTTGATCAACTGGGAATCGTTCGGCGATTGTGCCTGGGCGACCGATTTCACGAGCGGTTGCGGCCACTCGGGCGTCGCACTCTCGAATTTCAGGATTTTGACTTCGGCGAATTCCACCGACGGTACCGACGGAGACTGGGAAGTGGCCGCCACCATCCAGAACAACCCCGTGATGGCACGTGGCGTAACCATCGACTTTGCGGGCAAATCCTGGTTCAAGATCGCAAGCGAAGGCGATGTGGGCAAGCTTCTTGAAATCGAGGCATTCGACATGAGCGCAGGCGGAACCGACACCTGGTTCTTTATGGGCACAAGCATCAGTCAGATGGGAATCAAGCAACAGGATACCGATTCCACCACGGCGCAGCTCATTCATGCAAAGTTTCCGGAATACACGCCCGCCATGTTGCGCGGTGGCATTGGCTGCATCAACAGCACCGAAGTCGTGGAACACCTAAGCGAATACCTGGAATACGCTGGCAACGTCAAATTCTGGGCAATCGAAATGGGTACCAACGATGCCTGGGACGGTGGCGATTGGAACCTGAACACCTACGTGAGCAACATGCAGACGATTATCGACTCTGCAAAGGCTCACGGAATCACGCCCGTGATTGCACGGATTATCGCGACCGATTCCGCAAAGGCGGGCTGGCAAATCAATCCGGCATTTTTGGAGGCTGTCGACAAACTCGTCGAAGATAACGACCTGCCGCAGGGTCCTGATTTCTACAGTTACTTTAAGGAACATCCCGAATTGTTGGCGAGCGACGGTGTACACCCGAATGCCGAAACCAAGGGCGGTCAAGCCATGCACCACTTGTGGGCAGAAGCGCTCGCCCCCTTGTATGCCGCAGGCGACACCGCCACCAAAACGCCAGACTCCTCCACGACTTTAAAGATGTCAGGCACGTTTATGGTCCCCCGAATTTACGCGCAAGGCAAGAATATCTTCGTTGAGGGCAACTTACTAAATGTAACCTCCGTAACCCTTGTTTCTGCAACGGGGCAACTCATTTCCCAAAAGGCCCTTTCTAAGAATTACGGACAAGTACAATTTGAAAACATCCCGACGGGGCAGTACATAGTCATTATCCGTGGCAAAAATGCGGTGCAGACAAGTACCGTACGGGCAAAGTAAAAGCGCAAATCTTCCTAAACCAAACAAAGAGGCACCCCGAACGGAGTGCTTCTTTTTTTGAAACGCAAACATTGGTGTTGACACAATTGTCCACAGTAAAAGAATAAATAACGCCTTTTCCTTTTAGTTTAAGTTTATATTAAAACCGGTTAAGGATGTAGACTCGATGGGGGTGCGCATGCACAAGTTTTCCTCGGGTGTTATAGCGGTTACTTTTATCGCCGGGATGTTTGGAGGTTGCTCGGAATCGCCCGGAAGTGGGTTAACTCCCCCCACCGAGGGCGATTCCTCAGCAACGAATTTTCCGGATTCATCAAACGCTGATTCTCTTCAGGAAATCAGCTCCGAAACCGCTTTCAGCGCAGGCGATACCCATTCTTCGAGCGGACTCACTGCAACAAGTTCATCGGACGTCTTTTTTGTTAGCTCCTCCTCGTCTGGTGAACTTGTAGCCTCTCCAAGTTCTTCAAGCGGAACCGGATTTTCATATATTGCACCTGCAAATTTTTCCGACACTGTAAACGGCGTCTTATTTGACATGATTCATGTTCCGGGAGGTTCGTACACACGCGGGTGTGACAACTGCGCCGAACAAGACAAAATTTACGAGACACCCGCGCACAAGGTAACCGTCAGCGACTACTTTGCCGCCAAAACCGAAGTCACGGTCAGCCAATGGAACGCCGTCATGGGCGGCAAGAAAAACGCTTGGGAATCAGGGAACGCCCCCAAAATAGGTGTAAGCTGGTTTGATGCGAATAATTTTGCTTGTAAATTAGGGCAATTGACAGGCAGGCAATACCGCCTGCTTACCGATGCCGAATGGGAATTTGCTGCTCGCGGAGGTAAGGATGGGATTGCCGACAGCTTCAAATTCTCAGGAGGCAACGCCATTGACGATGTCGCCTGGTATTCCGAAAACAGCGGTGGCAAGGCACACGACGTCGCCAGCAAGAAGCCGAACAAGCTCGGGCTTTACGACATGAGCGGCAATTCCTGGGAATGGGTGTACGACTGGCTCGTGGGTTATACTGCAGGCGATAAAGTCAACCCGGTTCAGCTCACGGGTTCTGGCAACAAGACGCGACGTGGCGGCAGTTACGGCGAACCCGCCGAATTCGCTCGGGTGAGCCGCCGGGCCATCCGTAGCCGCGATGGCGCCGCCGACATGGGATTTAGGCTAGGAGCCTCTACCGAACTTCCGCCGGGAATGATCAGCGCCTGCGAAGCGGCGAACCCGAGCGACGCGGTTTGTGCCGGAGACAAAAACCGCGACTGCCGCCTCATTACCGCAGCCGACGAAGCCTGGATCAGCGACGACTATACCGTTATCATCGGCGAAGACGGAATTGCTGCCGTTTCCGGATTTCCCAATGTTTCGGGGCAATGGTACACGCTCAACAACCGCAGTTTCAACGTGGTCACCAAAACCGGAACCAAAACGTACGCCTACTACGTGTTCAGCCAAGATGAACTCACCATGATTAGTGACGACGGCATTCCTTACCGACTGTACCGTCGCGCCCTGAGCGAAGCGAAGAATAAGGTAAACACCCCGACAGTAAGCAACCCGAAAACACTGGAACAACTGATTGCGGCTGTGGAACCCGAGCGCCTCGTGACAGACGAACAACTCGCCCACCCCGACACAAGCATACGAGACCCACGCATCGCCGCAGCCAGCGGATACACCTGGTTCTTTGACGGTCGTTGTTGCGGAGGCAACCACAAGTACCGTTTCCATCTCGACAAGAGCGGCGACGCCGAATTCGTGGTAATGGACTACGACGACACTCATCACGAAAATATTCTTGCAAAAGGTCGCTGGTTCACCGTAGGCAACATCGGGCTACACATCGTGCTGAACGGGAAATACTTCAATTACCTCTACACCGTTGGCGAACGAACCATGAGCTACAGCGAATACATGCCTGCAGGCCCCATTTTCTGTCACATTTCATTCCAAAGTTATGAACGAGGCGATTTCCGCATATTCAACAAGACCCTTTACGATGACAAAATCAAGCGTCCCCGCGGCTTCAACGGAGAAAATCCCGTTTACGAAGCAGGAGATTACCAGTGGGGGTCATAATGCGCACGTCCAATTTCATCTTTGCCACAACATGCGTTGCAGCACTCACGGCATGCAACGACAACGTATCTAACCCCGATATTGAATCAAGCTCGTCCGACAAATCCTCTAATCACTCCTGGATACCCGTGTCGTCGTCCGAGCAAGATTCCCCGGAATGGTCGTCTTCGGCAACGCCTTCTCTGGCAATGTCATCCTCGGCCATTCCGGCATCCTCTTCTAGCGAGTATCTTCTGCTCGCCCTATCATCCTCAGCAGAACTGCAAGTCGGCAGTTCCTCCTCGATTGAGGAATCTTCTTCGTCCGCAATCATGGATACCTCTCCGGAAATCGTTTTGGACAAAGACGGATTCGCCACGGTCGCCGATGTCTACAAGAGTCTCGCGCCCGACGAAAAGGCTGTTTTTATCATCCGCCATTCCGAACGTGAAGATGACGTGGCTTTGGAAACCGAACTCACCGCAAACGGAATCCAGATGGCACAGGATCTAGGGGCAACCCTCAAGAGCGAAGAAGAATTCTCGTACGTCACTTCGGGATTCGTGCGCACGAACGAAACCGCAAACCAAATCTCGAAAGGACGCGGAGAAGCCTCACTCCCGAAACTTATCACGAATTACGACATCACCGGCAACTGGTTCTTGAAAATTTCGGCCGACTCTCTCGCAAAATACGCGACGTCACTCGGTCTAAAAGGCAATTCCATCGAACTGATGGCTCACTGGGCATACGAAGGCGAATTCTCCGAAGCATTCTACGAGCTAGAGCCCCGCGCACAAGAATTCATGCAAGCGGTCATCCTGAAAAATTTATCCAAGTGGAAACGCATCACCATCATGGTATCGCACGACATCTTTGTGATGCCACTCGCCGTTTTCGGTTCACAGAAAAAGGTCGCTCTCAAGTATCACGAAGATTATCACTGGATTAACTACATCGCCGGGCTAGCCGTCATTGCCGATGCGCAGAACAACTTGCGCTACATCCCCGTAAAAGGCGCAGAATCCGGCGTCATAGACTATTTGGCCCTCTATATGGCCGAACATAAGATTTACACCAAATAGCGTCTAGAACAATACCCTGTACGGGACTTGCTTGCTATAGCGTCGGCCCTTCAGGTCACGGAACCCATTGCGGGCGGGAATTTGCAAGCCGTTCGGGAGAGTCGTCCCACGATTTACAATTGCCGTTTTCGAAGAATCGCCCGTAGCAACAGTAGTGTCGGCTCCTGCCACACTTTCCACAAGCACTTCCACGCGACCCGTATATTCGGTACCATCGTTTCCCTTGACGGTGTACTTGAATGATGCAAGCCCCTTTGCAGCAGGAGTAAATCGGGCCGTATAGCCATCATTCTGCAGTTCAACCGAGCCATTTTCCGCCGCAGACACGCTATATGTGGGTTTTACTTCCTGGAACCCGCGCGTAATCGTGCGCAAGTCAAAATCGCGAGAAACATCGTCCGCAATGCGCATGTGCATAGCACCCAGCCAGTTGATATACTTCTCGATGCGCACATAGCCATCGCTTTCCTTGGTCATGGCATCGTCTTTCGACTTGTCGTAACCCATCGCGTCTTCAAAGTAATCGGGCATACCGTCCTTGTCGCTGTCCGTAGCGGCCTCGCCCGCAATCACCTCACCCCAACCATTATTGGTCTTGATTCCCATGGCACCAACGCTTTTCACCAAGGCTCCTTCTTTCCCCAGTGTCCCCACCTGGTGCCATATCAGGGAATCAATATCGTCGTAAGGGAGCACTCCGCTCTGCGAATTCACGTAGCGCCAAGCGCTAGCCGCACTAAGCATCGGGCCCGATGTCGTAAGTTCGCTCCAGGGTTTCGCAAGTTCCTCGCCCACACCCTGGTAGTAGTAAATACTAGAAGGCCCGCCGTTCAGTTTTCCGTCACGGTCCTTGTCAATCATGTTGCCGCTCGCGTAAATACTCTGGTTCTTATCCACCTGAAACCATTCGTTTTTGCCAGTCGGGCCATAGACAAAGTAATTGTTCACGATATCGTGATTGAAATGAGTGCTCGTATGCGTTGTGTAGCCCGCCTCAAAATTGTAGAGGATATTGTTCACGAACACGTCATTAATCTTGTCAAGCGGATTTCGATTGTGCGTGTTCACGAAGGCGTTGTAGTACCACGCCCAGGTGCCATCCACCGATTCGATATGCGCCCCGAACTGCTGTCCGATGGGGTTTGCAATCAATGAATTCTGTACCGTTATCCCCGTTACGCGATAGCTTGCATTATCCGAGGAACCGCCGAAGTTGTTCCACGGTGCAAGTTCCACCGAGCAATGGTCCACAATCACGTTCTTGGAATCGTAAAGGTTCAGCGCATCATCCTTTTCGGACGCGGTATTTTCGCCAGGGCGAATGCGAAGGTAGCGAATGATGATGTTGCTCTGCTTGCCCGTGCTGAGTTTACCGCCGTGAATGGCGATTCCCTCGCCCGGAGCCGTCTGCCCCGCGATGGTAATGTTGCTCTTGATAGAAACCGCCGTCTTGATGTTGATGATGCCACCCACGTCAAAGACCACTATGCGATTCCCTTGACTGACCGCATCGCGGAAAGAGCCCGCGCCGTCATCGTTCAGGTTCGTCACGTGATACACGGTTCCGCCACGACCGCCCGTGACTTGCGCCCCGAAACCGAGCGCCTCAGGAAAAGCCAGCGGCTCGGCACCCGCCCCCATAACACCAAACACTGTTAGGCAAAGCGCCGGAACCGCAAAATTCTTGCAAAAACCAAATTTCAAACCCATGAGCATCCCTTTTTTGCCTAATATATATCAAAAGCAGCCAAAAAAATATAGGCTCCCCAATAAAAGGTTGTCTACGGACTACGGCACAAAACATGTGGACATATTTGTCCACAGTAAAAAGAATTTGAACACCATATCTATGCTATTCAAGCATATATTTAAAGTACCCATTATAATTAAGGTTGTTTAACACAATGGGTTTGGGTTTCTGTTTGGCGAAAGGAGTGAAACATGAAAAAGGGCCTCCATACGGCGCTTCTTTTTGGTTTATGTTCCATGGTATTTGCAGAAATACCGCTCAATTTCGACACCGAAAACCGCGGCAAGGATCTTGGCGCCAAGGCGGGCGAACTTAAGAGCAATAGAAAACTCCCCAACCCATTTGAATTCCACGACGGCTCCAAGGTCACCAAGTATGGCGACTGGAGCAAACGCCGTAACGAAATCAAGGCCGATATCGAAAAGTACGAAATTGGCGACAAGCCGATTCCTTCCGACGTGAGCGCCACTTACAGCGGCGGCACCCTCACGGTCACCGTCAAGGAAGGCGGCAAGACGATGACGATCACATCGAAATTCAACATTCCGTCTGGCAACGGCCCGCACCCGATTATCATCGGCATGAATAGCGGTACGGGGTCGCTTTCCTCGAGCCTGTTCAGCGGCTTTGTGCAGGTGCCTTTCAGCCACGACCAGGTGGCGAAATACTCCATGAACGGTCAGAAGGACACGAACGTGGGCTTCTACAAGTTCTACGGCAACAAGAACCAGAACGGTGACTATTCCGCATGGTCTTGGGGCGTAAGCCGCCTGATTGACGGCCTTGCGCAAATTGCCGACCAGTACCACCTGGACATGAGCAAAATTGCAGTCACTGGTTGTTCCTATGCGGGCAAGATGGCTCTCTTCGCAGGCGCCTTTGACGAACGCGTGACGCTCACCATCGCCCAAGAATCGGGTGGTGGCGGCATCAACTCCTGGCGCACTTCCGCCGACTTCGCAAGCCGCGGCACGAACATCGAAAAAATCGACAACACAAACTACAGCTGGTTCATGCAGAGCCTCAAGAGCCAGGACCCCTACAAGCTCCCGCACGATCACCACGAACTCATCGCCATGATTGCCCCGCGTGCGGTGGTTGCGCTCGGAAACCCCGGTTACGAATGGCTCGGCGACGAATCGGGCTACAAGTCCATGATGGTAGCAAGCGAAGTGTGGAAGTCCATGGGCATCGAGGACCGCATCGGCTTTGACTTTACCGGCGGCCACGAGCATTGCCAGGCAGCCAGCAGCCAGAACAACACCGTAACAGCATTTGTCGACAAGTTCCTGCGCGGCAAGAGCGCCAATACCGATATCCACGTCAAGCCCACGAACGGCAAGGGTTTCAAGATTGACAACTATGCCGACTGGATTGACTGGGAAACGCCTTCGCTCCCGTACGAAGAACCCAAGCCGGACACCTCCAAGCAGGACACGACCGTGCAGGACACTTCCAAACAGGACACTTCGAAGACCTCCCTGAAGATGGCACACCTCGCTCCGTCAATGAGCATGTTTGTATCAAACGGCTTCTTGCATGTACAAGGCGCACCCGAGGGCACGAAAGTCCGCTTGTTCGACTTGCAGGGTAACCTCGTCCGTGAATTTGGCGAAAATGGCGGAAATCTTGCAGGCATTCGCGTCGGTAAGTTGACCGCTGTATTTGTCAGCAGTTGTGGCCAAAAGCTCGGCCATAAATCGTTCAGCTATACAGGATTCTAGCTTTGAATCAACTTTGTCAATAAAAAGCGCCTCGGCATTCGCCGAGGCGCACTTATTTCGAAACTTATCTGCGCATAACCTTGATAGTCTTGCTCAAACAGGAGCCATCGCGATCCATTCCGCGAACATTCACGATATAGACGCCCCTGCCGAAGGGTTGCAGATTTACCGATGCCGTGCCGTTTGCAGTCACGACATCCTTGCTCAGCATCGGATTTTTGCCACTCAGATCAGTCACGCGAATTTGCGCGTTGACAGGAATACCGTAAAAATACACGACATCATCCTCTACGACATAATGAAATTTCTGTGCAGGAGAGAAGGATGCAATTAAGGTTGTCGAAGAATCCGTTTGAGTTGTATCGTTAAGCACCGTTGAATCTCCTTCGCCAGAATTTTGAATTGCGAGTTGCTGCGTCACGCCGATGTAGCGGCTAAAGGTATCGCCAGCGTTATCCTTGAGCGTAAACTTGATATAGTCTACGCCGCCAAAACTGTCGGCGAGTTTCACCGTCAACCTGGAACCGCTCACGGTCGCCGTCACGCCGCTCGGGGCCGACACGGTGTAGGTTCCGCCGTCGTAACCGCGGGTAAACTGCGCAAGGTCAATTACCTGGGTTTCACCCTTCGCGAAGGTGTAGTGCGCGCGGGCCATCCATTCCAGGTAGCGTTCCAGTTCCGTCCAGCCATCGCCCAGGCGGTCCCTGTTCGCTTCGCTAAAGTCACCGCTCTTCGACTTCGGATTGTAACCATACATACTTTCCCACCAGTCCGGGAGGCCATCGAGGTCACTATCGTAATCGTTGGCCCAGCTTACGCTCGGGTAAGGCTCCCAGCCCTTGATGTTCGCCGTATCCTTCACGTCGGTTTCGCGGTCGGGAATGCCCGCCATGCTACCCACGGAACCCTTCATGCTGTAGGTTCCGTTCTTGGTCTCATTTATCACGCGGGTGTCGTGATTGTCAAGTACCGGCATGCGCTGGCCCACATCGCTCAGCACATCCTTGTAGGCGGCCTTCGCACTCTGGACAGTTGCATACGAGGCAAAGAAGGGCTTGCTGTTCCAGGGTTCCCAATCCAGCACCTGCCCGCCAGAAAGCGAATACTCTCGACCGCAATTGTCGTTGGTGCCGTCGCAGGTGAACTTGCCGCCCGCAGCCTCGAGAACGTTGTTGTGGTAGTAATACGCCTGCGAGCCCTTGCCCGTACCTTCGAACTGTGCGCGCAAAGTATAGCCGTGCAAGGTAGTGGCGGCGCCCTCCTTGTAGTAATTGCCCACGAAGTTCACCTCGTGCGCACCGCCATCGGTCACGCGGCTCACCCAGTTATAGACAACGTTGTTGAATATGTCAAGGCGACCCGCGTAGTAGCCGTTCCCGTCGAGGCCACCGCCCAGGCTCCAGTTGCGGCCCGCATTGTGTGCAAGCAGGTTGTGGTGGAAGCTGCCGATATCGCCGCCGATAGTCGCCGCATACCCGTGTCCCGTCCCGACGGGGTAATTCTGGTGGTTCGCAATGTTCAGCGCCTCCGAAATCAGTGTGCGCTGCAGCGTAAGGTTCTTGCCACCACGACTGCTAAACGCCTCATCAATCGTCCAGCTGATACTTGCATGGTCCAATATGCTGTGGTCGCCACCGGTGAGCCCCATACCATCGTAGGTAGCACCGTAGCCCAGGCGCACACGCATGAAGCGGATGACCATGTCCTTGCCCGTGAACCCGATGGGGGCGCTCTTGATGGTAATTCCCTTGCCGGGAGCCGTCTGCCCCGCAATCGTCACGTAATCCTGATTGCAGACCAAACGCGATTTCAGCTGGATCATTCCCGACACCTTGAACACGATGGTACGCGGGCCAATTTCTGCCGTGCACGCCTCGCGCAAGGAACCCGCACCGTCATCGTTCAGGTTCGTCACGTACACCACCTTGCCACCGCGGCCACCCAGGGCGTTGCGGCCATAACCTTCGGCACCCTCGAACGCGACGCGGCCCGGCTTGAACGACCAGACATTCCCTGCCGTGACCGTTCCGTTCGCATCGACCTCATCTACGCGCCAGTAGTATGTCTGGAGCGGAGTCGTACCGCTCACCTTATACGAACTGCCGGATTGTTCGCCCTTGTAAACCGCAGTGCTCGAGGGCGTTGCCGTAAGCACAGCCGCCGAATCCGTCCCGAAATAGATACGATGCTTTACGGCCGACTTCGCCGCCGTCCACGAAAGCGTCAGCGCCCCGTTTTCATGCGGAGCGTGATAATCCAGATCCGCAGGCGAAGGCCCTGTCGCCTGTGCCGCCGCATTGGGCACGTTCAGTTCAAAGCCGTTCAGGGTAACCGTGCCCGTATTCAACTTTATCGCGGTCGAGGCTCCCGTACCGCTTACATTAAAAGTCACGTAGGCAATCGCCGCCTCGCCTGTCGAGAGCGCACGATTCGTGGGCTTGATCGAGGCCTGCTTCGAGTTGTTCACGTAGACATCGATGCTGTTGCTCGCCACCGTTCCATCGACATTGTTCAGGTACAACAAGAGACTGTGCGTCCCTGCCGCAAGATTCGAGAAGGTGAGCGTAATCGCCCCACCGCCTTCGACCATCACTCCGTCGCACACAAGGCGCGCATAGCTCGGGGACTGCACCCCGGCCTTGTACCAGTTGGCCTTGAGGTTAGCACTTCCGGCAACATTCACCTTCACGCCCGAAAGCGTCGTATCTTTCGAAGCGACACCCGAAACCACCCAGGGCACGTAATTCGGTTCCGTAACCTCGCTCGAATTGCGTCCGCTCATGTCAAAATCGACCTTGATGACGGGCGATGCAGCAAAGGCAAGCGCCGCCGAGAGGCCCAATACGCGAATAGAGTTCAAACATCCCATACAAAACTCCTTTCTGCCCACAAAAATACCCTCGGATTTGCTCCGGGGGTAGGGTAAAAGAAATTTCCAGTTGTCCACGGACTACGGCGGGCACCTGCGGTGCTTTTGTCACTTCGCAAAAACGGGCGGTCGGGCCTTGCGCAAACGCATTTCCTTTACCCGCGGGCTGTCCGCAGTTCCCAACAGGCGACCGCGCACATCGTAAACCTTCGCGCCACGCATATCCTGCAGGCTGCGTCCTGTTTCAACGCCATTGCGAACCGCAAACGAAGTGGTCGAAGAATCAGGATCTTCCACCTGGATTTGCGTGCTGTCGCCCGCCACGCTATTCACGGAAACCGAAAGCAGGTCGACCACACTCTTCTCACAAGTAAACCCGAGCGACATCTCGGCAGTCGATGCGCCCCTGTTTACCGCCTTATAGTGATACGCCTTGCCATCTTGCGCCGTGATGCGGGCCGAGTAGGTAACGACATCCTTTTCGCGCGAGACATCCATCACCACTTCGGCGTTGCGCATGATGCCAGCGAAATCGTCCCAGTTCCAGTCGAAATCGTAATCGAACGTCCCCGCGTTATCCATCGCAAAGGCATCGGCACGCAACAGCGTCGTCGCCCCGCCGGCAGTCGCACGCACAATGTAATTGTCCCAGTTGTTCACCTTGTTCGCATCGGCAAGCCCGTAAACCGGCTTGTTTCCGTAATTCATAAAGCGGAATGTTGCGCTAAAGTCGCCCGAGACCTTGTATTCAGCCGTCTTCTGCGCATTGAACGCTACATTGTATTCGCCACCGTCGTTTATCGTACCCGCCACGATGCGATTTTCAAGTGCTCCGTAGGCAACACGGCTCAACTCGAGCGACGCCGCGTCGGCACCGAGCAAGATTTCGTAATCGCCAACCGGTGTCCCCGTAGCCGTAACCGCATACACTAGCGAGTCGGATCCATCCTTCGCCGCACCGCGCAAGAACGCATACACATTTATCAGGTAGCCGTCCTTTTCTGCACGCAGGCGGACTTTTGCACCGTCGTACATCTTCTTGAAGGCATCCCAGTTTTCACCCCAGGCATTCCAGTAGTGCACCGTATTTTCGCCACCGAGCGTTTCCACGGAATAGCCGTCGGCACGCAGGTACCACATGTCGCCACCGTTCCTAAAGACGAGCACCCAGTTGTTCCAGTTTTCGGCTCCGCTCTTTACCTTGTTCCTGAATTCAAATTCCGTGACAAAGTTCCCGCTTACCTTCACGGACTCAAATTCGTCATAGGCATCCCATGCCGTGCTAAAGTCCTTTTTCCCAACGACCTTCACGCTGTCGCCGTAATAGCGGGCATCCTGCAGCACTTCGGTTTTCGGCACACGGTAACCCCAGAAGGCACGGTTCCCCGCCTTGTTCATCGCCGAGAACGTAAGCGTCCGCTTGCTCATATCGTTCTGCAACTGGTCAAGCACCACGCCCTCGTAGACAGTTCCACCCAGAGTAAGCGTCACGTAGCTCCGGCCCTTCGCATAGTCGTAATCCCAGGTTCCCGTGTAGGCGCCTGTCACCGTACCGTCGGCATTGAGTTGCATGTTCTGTTCCTGGTTCACCGCCACGGAATCTTCCCAGGTCTGCGGGTTGTTCCTGGGCGGGTTATGCATAATCACCTTGTACGGGCCCGCGATATCGCTGCGGTCGAGCGCACGCGCCAGTAGCCCGTAACCCTCGTGATACTCGAAAGGTGCCACCACAATCCAGCCCATCCTGTTAAAGAACAGCTGGTGAGTCTCGACATTGTGCCAACCCGTATGGTTGTTGAACTTGCGGTGATAAACCAGATACATGCCGCCATCGTCGTCGCGCAATAGCGAATTGTGCCCATCCGCAATTTCGGCACGGTCTTCGGCCCAGAAACTCCAGCGGTAATTCGCGACAATCGGGAATCCGCGGTCGGTATTGCCCCAATAGTTCAGGATAAACTTTTCAAAAATCGCAGGAGTCCCATCCACATCGACATAGGGCCCCTTCACGTCCTTGCTGCGGAACACGCGCATGGTGTAGCCGCCCTCGGGCGAATAGAACCCGTAACTCACGAACAGGTAGTAGTAGCCATTGCCGTCCGCATCCTTGAAATACTGGATGTACGAACCCTCGCCACTCACATAATAACCGCCACCCACGTGGATACCCATGTAAGGGTCCTCGAGCATCGAAGTCCCGCTCCACTTGGCCGCGCCGTTGTTCCCGTACTTGTACGAATAGTCCCTGAGACCGGTAGACTCATCGAGCTTGACCAGGAAAAGCCCGCCGCTCCACGAACCGTACAGGAGCCACAGGTTTCCATCCTCGTCGTAGAACACGTTCGGGTCGATGCAGCTGGAACCATAGCCGCCATCCCACTTGCCCAAATTAGTGACACCGTTGTTTGCGATATAGTAACGCTCGTCGATTGTCGAAGAACCCGTCACCTTCGCGTAGTCGGCATTGGCGGCAGATCCCGCCGTCTGCTTGTCCATCCCGCCATAGACGACCGCACCCTTGTACTCGTACGGCCCCTCGATCTTGTCGGATGTCAGGAGCACAATGGAACTTTTCCAGTCCTCGCCCGCCATCGAAAAGTACAAGCACCACTTTTTCAGCTTCTTGTTCCACACGATATCGGGCGCCCACAAGTTCCCCTTGGCGGTCGCGGAATTCGTATGTTCCGCATAGTCGGCTTCCGCCTTGAACACGCTGTAGTAATCGTCCCTGGCCTCGTTGCCAGTGACATACACCGTGCCGCCCCTCGAAAGCTGCGGCGTAAACGGGGTCCAGTCCAGCATATCGCGGGAATATGCCGCCCCGTTCATGGTCCCGAATATGTAATAATACTTCGTCCGCGACTTGGCCGCATCGTTTTCAGGATACGAATTCCCGCCCGCGTCCTTATAGACCACAATGACGGAAGGATCGTGAACGGCGACCGAGGCCGCAAATGCGGCAACAGCCGCGAGAGATAAGGCGACACACGCCGCCCTGAATGTTTCCAATACACCCATACCACACTCCTTTCCAGAGAATATATAAAAAAACTACACTTTTTGCAATTAAAAGTCAATAGTTTTACAATATTTTAGAATAATATGATGAGATTTTAGCAACGTTTTTCTTAAAAAAAGTCCACATTTTACAAAATGCGCCCCGAAGGGCGCAGAATCCGGCGTCATCGACTACCTAGCTATCTATATGGCCGAGCATAAGATTTACACCAAATAAAAAATATCCCCTAGCAAAGCAAAAAAGCACCCCGGCATTCGCCGGGATGCCTTTGTTTGGTATCATCGATTTATCGGAAAATGCTTATCGATTTCGCCTCGCGGTAGCTGCCGGTCGTCACCTTCACGATATAGGTCGCCATAGGCAAGCCATTCATATCAAACGCAAACGTATGCGCACCGGCATTCTGCACGCCAACCATTTCTTGGGCTATTAGAGCGCCAAAGCCCGTAAACAGGCTGATTTTTACATTGTCACGCAGCGGAAGCGTGTAACGCACCTCGATCTGGCCGCGACGAAGCGCAAGGTCAACATGAGTCGAAAGTCCCTCGAGTCCATACATCAACGCCGCTGTCGCCTCGCCACTCCCCTTTTCGTTGGTGATAGTCACATTTACCTTGAACAGCACCGACTTTCCGTTGTACGAAAGCCCCTGCGTAAAGCTGTATTTTTCGCCGTCCTTCACGCGGTTCGGATAATGTCCAACGGCAAGCGTCCCCTTCGACAAGTCGGCTTCGCTGAACACGTAGGCGGACTCACCCCATTCCACCACCTTGCCGTCTTTACCGAACCAGTGTCCCGGAGCGGTGGCGGTGCTGTTGGTCACCATGTTGCCGTCGCTTTCCTGGGCAAAGAAGGTCGCCTGGGAAAGAGTCGCCGCAGTAAGCCCAAGCTTTTGCGCGATTTCATTTACATCAAATTTTGCCGCGACCGTCGCATAATTGTCGTCAATCGGAAGCGTCACCGAGATGGAATATGTCGTGGCTCCGTCCAAGACAATCTTTTCGGAGCTGCTGGAAGCCACCACGCTGCTAGAACTTGCGGGAGCGACAGAGCTGCTCGATGCCACAGAACTACTGGACACAACCGGGGTTTCGCCGATTTCGGGCCACTTGTAATCCAGTTTAAAGTCGTTGTAATACTTGACGTTTGCAGCCCCTGCGCCACTCACGCCCGTTTCCAGTTTCAACTTATAATCGTAATGCAGCTTGCGAATTCCCGTATTGCCGGTGTACTGGTAATCGGTATTCACGATGACCGCGAAAACCATCTGCGCACCGTTTGTCGAAGAAGGCGTCTTGTCCAGGCGAAGCGTTGCAGAGCCCTCGCCCGTAATGGGTTCGCTGTACACAGGTGTACCGTCAGTTGCGCGGTAGCACAGCAAGAAATTCATGTTACTGTTATTGGAATTCGCGCCGTTCGGGTAGAAACTCACCGTCACTTCTTTAGCGCCGCTTTGTACCTTCAGCGGCACCACGTTCGAGCCAGACCAACCCGGAGTTGTTTCCTGATTCGGAACAAGGTAGCCGTTGCTTTCCGTCACCGTCTGGTAGGGCGTCATGGTCCAGGTGTAGCTTTTCCTGTTATTGTCCCACATGTCCTGTTCCCAGTAGGTGTCGCTTCCAAAATGCTGGTTCAGCAAATTCTTGATTTCGCCGGACCATTTTTTCATGTCAAGCATCGCAAGCCTTGCGCGGAATTCGGTAATGAGCCTGCGCACGCCCGCATCGCCAAGGCCCTTGTCGAGGCCGTAGGTTTCGAGCAGGTATTTGGTCTTGCCGTAAGCGTTTCCGTAAATCCAGCGCACAGCACCCGTTCCAATCCATGTGCCGATAAAAGTCGGGAAGATGTTGCTGTACTGCGAGCCGCCCAGCAGGTAGCGCTGATTCTTGCCGGTCACGCCTCCGTCATCGGCACCGCCGCCGGGGCCACCGAAGGTGCCGTCAATGAGCCAGCCCGAATAGCATTCGATCGGCATGAACGGCGCAATGACCGTCGCCGCATTCAAAAATCCCATACCGCTGTATACACCATCACGGTGACTGAACATATCCTGCTGAATCCATGTGTTACCCGCTTCCTGGAACCAGTGTGCATCCTTTGCGCCAGGGTAGCCGTTCGTCATCGAGTGGATTCCCTCGTGAATCATCGCATCCATCTGCGCCACGCGATCGCGGTAGGGGCAACTCGTGTTAAAACTGTAGAGCGGATAGAACGAAGCCGCCACCGCCGTGTAGCCCGCCACCCATGTCTGCCAACCACCCGTGGTATCGTCCTTCGCACCACCGGCACACGTACCCGAGCCATAGTAATAAACGGCACTGTACTGGCCTTCTTGCGCCTGGGCATCCGGCGCCCATCCCATCTCATTGTACAGGTACTCGAAATCGGTATCGTACTTCTTGAGGATCGAATCAATCGTCACGTCGGTAATGCGGCTGTCGCGATCCTTGCCCCAGTAAAACGCCCACCATTTACCGGCCTTCTTTCCGGTAACGCCCGAACAATTGTTATTGAACTTGGTCGGCGGCTGAATGTCGCCCAGATTAGACTTCGTGTCGTAATCCAGGTCGCTGCGGTAACCGGGCCATGTGTAAGCATCACCCGACGCCGCGTATGTGTGAACACCTAGGGCAGCCGACAAAACGGCGCCCGGAATCAATCCCAAACAACTTTTTCGCATAACACACTCCAACTTTTATGCTGACATAAAAAATACTCCCTAGCAAGCTAAGGAGTGTCGAAAACTTTGTTTACGTGTTGTCTACAGACAACGATTGCTCCACTACCTTAAAGACGAGAGCATTTTCTTCGGGACTGGAATATTAATGTTTGGTGAAGCCCTCGCACAATGTAGTGGCCTTGCGGGAGGCTAGACTTCAATTGTTCCCATTCGCTGTAAAAGCCCTGCTTGATCAGTTTTCCTGTCAAGGAGAAAATTTGCACCTTGGTCATAGGCGAAATGGTGAACTCGACATCGGTTGCAATCAACCGCGTTGTGTTTTCGGAGCTACTTGAAGAACTCGTAACGCTACTAGAACTTACTTCGGCGACAGAACTTGAGCTAACAATCACCGGGTCGATTTTCGTTCCTTTTTCATATTCGCTGATATCAATTTTACCAATGCCAGAATAATTTGTCACCAAGCCCTTCACATCGCCTACGGGATCTGCACTATAGCTGTAGACGCTCTTGGGATTGAAAGTTCCCTTAGGGATTTCCGTATCGTAAGTGACCCATGCGGTATCCTTGGAAGTAAGCGAAGTACCGGGATTTACGGAAATCTTCATTTTTTTGCTGTTACAGCCACTACTCTGGAAGTTGGCGCAGCCTTCGTAATAGTTTCCAACAATGGTAGCCACGCCATCATCGCCAGCGAAAATCGCCTTGCTGAGGCCCGCATAGTGATTATTTTCAAAGTAGTCGTCAGAACCATAGCGAACATTCGGGCCGTTGCCTGTTCCCTGACCGAGAACATAGTTGTTATAAAGGTGAATTTTAGTATGGCGCATCATGGGAGTACGCGCATCCAGGTCCTTATAAAAGTTATGGTGGATAGTTATTTCATGACGAAGACTATCTCCGTTGCTATTGCCAATGAGGCTTCCCTTATGATGGTTGTGGAAATAATTCCAGCTAAAAGTCGCATTGTAAATGTTGTTCTTGGCATCCAGCAGACCATCGTAGCGGTCCTTGTTGCCGGTGTAGGCATTATAGAATTCGCAGTGATCGATCCAAATGTTATGGCTTCCCTGCTTATTCTTGTCAGCCCAGTTAGTGGCAGCAGAGTCCGCAGAAATCGCGATGCAGTCCGGGTCATTGAGGACAACTTCTGCCCCATTGCGGAAAGCGATCACCTTGTTTTCGTCGGTCTTGCTAATGGGAACATCGCTCATGGTGAACTTGATGTTACGAATGATGATGTTATGTTTATTCTGAATCATCAGGCCCACTCGATTAAGGAACGCCGATTCGCCTTTACCGATGATCGTCTTGTTATTGCCGACCAAGACCAATTCGCCATAAGTCGTTGCCGTACCCGAAGAGGCCACATGGCCATTTTCATCGATAAACGTCTTGATACCGGTATTGATTTCCCCCTTCACGATAATGACGTAAGGAGTTTCCAAATCTTCGGCGTACTGCTTAAATTCTGCAAAGTTGGAGACTTCCACAACCTTGCCCCCGTTACCGCCGGTAGTGCCCCCTTCCAAAGTGGCATACCCCACCATATCGAAGTTAGGGGTAGCCGCAAAGAGCCCCACATTCATCAAGAGAATTGCCAAATATTTTGCTTTCATTTTTCCACCTCTTTATTAAAACCAACTGACGCTCCAACGGAAAGGTTCCGCGGATTTTACCGAACGCCCCAATGCATTGAACCTCGGGGCATCTTTACGTCTGTCAGCAGGGGCCACCCTGCGGCGAATAACAGTCGTTGTAGCACTGCTAGAAGACACTTCCGAAGAACTGGATTCTGCTGCAATTTCGCCATATTCGTAAGGTCCAAGATCCGGTGCCGAGCCAACATAATCAAAGCCAATTTCCGTCCCCTTGTCAATCAAGACGCTCCCTTTTTTCAGGCGGAACAACTTTGTGTACGGGAGCAGTCCATCCGCATTTCGGGCAATCGTCGCAAGGCTCGTGTCCAACGACTCAAAGTCATCGTCACTCACAGTCACCGAAATGTTCCAGGAATTCGTTTTCTGTTCGCTAGACGAACCAAAAGAGTCGGCATTTTTGCCCTTATAAGAGATATTGTTCCGCAGGTGATGCTTTTGCCCCGCATTCAGCGCCCCACCCATTCCATAATTGGCGGCACCACTGCTTCCGTTGCGGTAAGCAAGGCTCTGTTCCACCGTAATGCCACCCGTATTGTTGTTCTGGTCAAAGCCCTTTACCGGATTGTCAAACGCAATACAACGCGTGCAACGGTGATTCGCTTGGGCTTTATTGCCGCCCATCTTAAAGCCATTGCCGTTTCCATCAAAGAGCTCGGCCGCATAGCCAAAAACATTGACCCCATTCCGGAACGCCCAGGAATCATAGACAATGACACTGTCGGGTGAATCAAAAAAGTCAAAACCGTCGTCGGAATTTTCCCAAGCACGGCAGTTGATGAACACATTTCCTGCTCCCTGAGTCTGCTTGCTCGCAAAGCCGTCAGCCATGCCGCCCTTTTTCTTGGGGTCATAATTACGGTACGCATCTACGTTGACCACCAGCGTATGATTCCCGCCCTTGTTAATTTCCAAACCGGAATTGCGGTTTTCGAAAAACGACATGTTGTAGAACTTGTTGTACGACCCTGTCACATAGGCTCCCTGGTATCCCGCACGGGTAATGGCGAGACCGTGAAGTTCGTAATAACTGCCGGTCATGCTCAGCCCCACGCCCTTGTCGACATAGGTGAGTTCCGGGAACTGGAAGTCTATCACGGCGGTCGCATGGCCCGCCGCATAGAACACAATGGGCTTGTCCGCCATTCCTGACTTAGAAAGTGTAATCGTATTCGCCTGACCCTCTGTATAGGGCACCTGGTATGTTCCCGCTTCAAAAAAGACGGTATCTCCGGCGGAGGCCTTAGTCATGGCCGAAACAAAATCGTCGCCAGGCTTTACATGGGTATTCCCGGCAAGCGCCAAAACGGCAAAAGTTGCCGTCAAAATTTCCACCAAGCGGATATTCTTCAAATAATTCATCCCAAGTACATCCTTTGATATTCCGACAAACATTCATTTTCGTTCTCAAAAATGTTCTCAAAATATCAAAACAGAATATAAGTTATTCTTTTCATAAAGTCAATAGATACAGCGATTTTTTTGCAAAAATGTTCTCATTTTTACAAAAAAATAATTATTTATGGATTACGCCTAGCGGGCCGAAAGGGCTGGCCAGTAATTTTCGGGACGCTGGTTCAGGTAGGTAAGGCGTGTCCAGTCGTCATCGCGGTAACAGCTCCCAAGCATGAGTTCGTCAATCATGCCGGTAAAGCCGCCCACTTTGAAGTCGGCCAGTTCACGGACGCCCGTCCAAGCGATTTGTTCCGGCTCCGTTTCAATCTTGCGGTCGTTCACGTAGAAATTGGACTGCGAAGTCGTGTGGCGGCTGAAGGCAACATAGACCCACTCGCCCGCCTTAATATCAGACGTTCCAGACACCCAGGCGTATTTTATTGAATCGGAACTCGTATCGGGAACCCAGAGGTCAACCACAAAGCCCTTCTCCGGATCATAGCGCAACGCATATTCCTTGGACTTTTCAAAGATGGTCTGTTTTTCTTCGAGATTGTCAAGTTTTACCCACACCGAGAAACAGAAATATTCGCTACCGTCGTAATTCAAGTTCACCTTGCGCGAGGAATCAGTCGCACTCGAATTCTCGACGACAATAACATCGCCTTCATCAAGTTCCACTCCCCTACCAACAACACCGTCGGCAGCCACGGCCCCTGTCGGCAGACCTTCGAAGTATCCCTTTTCCGCTCCATCGTCCACGGGTGCAAGGCCGCTATCAAAATGCCACACCAAAGAATAGCTGCGGTTCGTGGGGAACACATCCTTTGCGTACGCGGGGTTCATGGTGTTGTCAAAATGGAGTTCCAGGGAATCTGAAACATTCAGCGAATCGACACGCACCCAGAACACAGCCTCTTTGGTCCGAGCATCAAAGTAGGTTCGCGCAATAGGGAGTTTCTTGCTGCGGTTTCCGTCCTGCGAAATGCGCACGGCCTCCCAGCGGCCGTTCACCACCTCCGCAGAATCGAAAGCAATTTCTTTTTCCGTCAAGCGAATGGCCAGCGGGAAATCGCTCACGACGGTGCCGAGCGAATCGATTTCATCGGGGAGTGCGAGCGGAGCCTTGAAGGAGTATGTCACCGAATCGCCCCAGACTGTAGTCTCTTCAGGCTTTACGGAAACATCCTTAAATCCAAACGGGCTCATGCCATCCATGTAAACAATAAGTTCAAACGTGTCTGCCGGGAGGCTATCGACCACGATTTTCCCGTTCTGTACAGAAACCCTTCTGCGAATTGTCGTCCCGATAACGATGGCTTCGCCACCCTGGTTTTCGCGGAACGCGCCCGATACGAGAAGCTTGACCGTTCCGGAATTACGCAAGGTGTCATTTACAGCAAGGGGCTCGTCCTCTTCGGCACTCAGGTCCTGCACTAGAAGCATCTGGCCGGATTCCTGGTGGAAAGCCTCCAAGGAGAAACTGCCCGACGGAATGGTGTCAAATTCATAGTTTCCGTTTTCATCCGTTTCGGTTTCGAACGCGGAAGGCAGGACTTGGTCAGCCTCGCTTGCAGCAACGATGTTGTAGTCGCCCGGCACACACTGAACTTTCGTACGGGCGGCAGGCTTACCATTATCAAGCACCAAGATACCCGCGAGTTCCGGGGAACCCGTTTCGGCACTATTGCCCGCCACATGGCTGTCCGAAGAACAACCCACAAAAAGGGCAACGAAACCCGCTAAAAAGTATTTCAAAGTATCCATCACCACTAATATAAATATAGTTTCGCTAAAAAGGAAAACAAATATTCCCTATGATAACGCGTTGTTTCTAGACAACGGGAATATTGCACTATCACCCCTCTTCGCAACCATTTTTCTTACATTTAAGGCATGGGCGAAAAGAAACCGACAAAAAGGATCTTCGAATACCTGGATTACCGGGAATTTTTGAAAGATTACTACAACGCAAAGAAAGAGGCGAACCCCGCCTTTTCGCTTCGCGTGTTTTCGGACAAGATCGGTTTCAAGGCCAAGGACTTTATTAGCCGCGTCATGAACGGCGGCAAGAACCTTTCGAGCCAAAGCATTCCCAAAGTGGCTTCGGGGCTTCGCCTCGGCAAGCACGAAACCGAATTTTTCGTGGCGCTTGTCAAGTTCAACCAGGCCGAAACCACCGACGAACGCAACGTCGCCTTCGAACAAATGCAGGCCGTGCTCAAAGTCGTACGATTCGCCGAAAAGCAGCACCTGCTCGGGCATGCTCAGTACATGGTATATTCCGACTGGCGTCACCTCACTATTCGCAGCCTTATCGGAATGTTCGGTTTTGACGGCAACTACGAGGCGCTCGCCAAGCAAGTTCGTCCGAACATCACTGTTGAACAGGCAAAACAGTCCGTAAAGCTACTCGAAGAATGCCAACTCATCAAGAAAGATGAATCGGGCAAGTACGTGCTGACCGAAAGCGCCATTACCACCGGTGACCGTACCTCGAAACTGGCACTCCGCGGCTACCACCAGAATTGCCTCAAACTTGCGGCTGATTCTATCGACCGCGACGCTCCGGGCACGCGCCATGTTTCGGGCCTTACGCTCGGCATCAGCCAAGAAGGCTACGAGCGCATCGTAGAACGCATCAACGCATTCCGTAAAGAAATCGCCCTCCTCGCCGAAGAAGACGAAGGGAGCGATAAAGTTTTCCAACTGGAATTTGCATTGTTCCCCGTCGGCGGAAAAGGCAGCGAGAAATAGACCGCCCGCCGCGCGACACTTGGCGGCGCTCGTAATCAAGCATTTAAAGATTGATTTTCTTGACAGCAATTACCTTGCTGCCTACCGTCAGGCGTACCACGAATGCGCCACGGCTCACGTTGCCAAGGTCAAGCGTCGCCGCATTTCCCGTAAACGATTCTGCATACAACAAGTACCCCTGCATATCGAATAGGCGAAGCGTCTTTACCCCTGCGACATTCGTAGACACATGGAGCATGCGGCCATCCAGCGAGTAATGCACCTGCGGCACTACGGTACCGGCATCGACAACGCTCATAAACGCAGACGAACTGGATTCCGGCGCAACACTTGAAGAAGATTCCGCGACCGCCTGGCTAGAGCTAGAAGCAACGCTGCTCGACGATTTCTGCTCGCTGCTGGAGCTGCGCACGCTGCTAGAACTTCTGGCCGAACTGCTGGAACTTCTCGCAATGCTACTGGAGCTTCTGGCGATACTGCTAGAACTTGCAATGCTGCTGGAGCTTGCCACAGAAGAACTGGATTCTTCTTCGGGGCAAGCCGACAAAGACATTCCCTGCGACGTAGTAAAGCAAGCCCTATCATTACCGTTGAGTACAATATTGTAAATGCCCGGTACAGAGGCTTTGCCATTCTTGTTTACGTACGAGAAATCCGCGTAATAACCTTTGGCACCTTGCACCGCCACAATCGCCACTCGTTGGTGATTAATGTCTCCATTTGCGTTATTGTTCGTCACGCAAGTTTTCTGGTCAAAATCAATATACCACACGTACACGCCGTTGGCACTGGAGCGAGCGCCCCAACCCAAGGAATTCTTGATATACGAATCATACGATTCCGCAGGGCGATACTCCACAATATAGTATTCATCGTTTTGGTTCGGGTTCGTAACGGAGTACGCCTGCAACTGACTCAATTTCTTGAGCGAATACGTTTTATCGGCTTCAAGTTCTTTCAGCTTCAGCCAGCCCATAATTTCTTTTTCGTAGGCGGAATAGCCCATGGGCGCGTTGCCCTCGTTAAACGTAGAGCCGTTATACATACCCAGCGACATAATGTCGTAGACACTCGGACCGTCGACCTGGTTGTTGTTTGCGTCCTTGCCGTAATGGTCATTCAAGCCCATCACATGACTGAACTCATGGGCAAACGTACCCATCTTGTTGATTTTCGAATTCCTGGAACCGTCCGCATACTGGGCGATAAACAAGTACTTGTCAAAAGTATAGCCGCCTGTTTTATACGCCGAAGGGAACCAACCCGAAGAAGATCCGTTCGACTGCATCCAGAACTGGTGTCCCCAGAACAGACCGCTCTGCTTAAGGGCATCTTCTTCCATGCCCGGGAACAAGAAGATAAAGCCATCGACATTGGTTCCGCTGAAACAATACTTGGCCGCATTAGCCTGGAAATCGGCACGTTTTGCCAACTCCGTAAGGCCCTCGGCAGTAAATTGGCCTTCCTTAAAATTGTCGCCGGTGCCATAGTCCGTCAACGCCTTGTTGAGCTTGATCGGGTACACGTCGAAATGCGGCGAAAACATGCTGTCGGACACATACAAGAAGTAGTCACGCAGGCTTCCGATATTGTTGTTGACGTTGTAGCCCGGCTTGTTCAAGAAATCATAGAACGCAGCCGAATCGCCATGATTTTTATCGGACGTGCCAATCAAAAGCACCGGGAACCAGCGTTCTCCCTTCGTCCACTTTTCAGAAACCGCACGGCGAAGCATCGTGGCAGATACGCCGTCTTGGTTGTACGCCATCACGGGCGTATGGGTAAACGTCTGTTCGCTGTTCAGTCCTTCTTCATCGGGAAATCGGCCACCATTCAGTTCTTGGTGCTTTTGGTGAACCGCCTCCTGATTTAGCCCGTTCAAGAACGATTTTTCTTCGGCGGTACGGTCCACCGGATTCTTTGCAATAAACTTGCTCGGAGTACCGTCTTCGCCCACATACACGTAACTGCCGTTGCCATCACCCGTTACAAGGAACCCGTCAGAGGTTTCTGTAAAGAAGTAATGTTCGTCACCAAAATGACGAATCGAAACGGAGCTACCGTCTTTATTAGAAATAGTCTGGAAACCCGGAGCAGCCGGACGTGCATTCACCTGCGAAACCAGAATGCCCATTGCCGCTATCACATATGTAAAAAGCACCTTTTTCATTTCCCAAAATCCTTTCCCATAAAATAATCCAATTTCGCCCAAATATTCCTATTTAGAGTAGTAAAAATGTGTTAGCAGCGTGTAAGAAAAGGGCCAAATTCATTAAAAAACATGAAAATGTGTAAAAAATTCCCGTTTTTCACCCTTTTACCGCCTTTTTGTGAGCAGTTCAACATGTTCTCAAAAATTTTAAAAATTCTTATACAATATCCCCGCAAAAAATCTATATTAAAAAACGTGAATCGCTATTTAGACATTTACCAGTTTACTCACTTCCGCAAGTTCTTGGAAGAATACCAGGTTGCCCGAGCCAAAGAGGAACCCGGTTTTACCCGTACCGAAATTTGCAACCTGCTCGGCCTCGAAAAAAGCCGCAGCTACTTTGCAGACGTTGTCAGGGGCAAAAAGGTTAGCCCCCGCATGGTACAGAAATTTATCGAAATCCTGGAACTCGACAAAAAAGAAGCCAAATATTTTGAAACCCTGGTCGAACTGGACCAGGCCAAAAACGAATCTATCCGCAACGCCGCGATGCAGGAACTGCTAAAGCAGCACCCGAACCCGCAGCATATCATGAACGAGGACGCCTACGAGTACTACAGTCACTGGTACAACAGCGCCCTTTTCGCCGTATTAGACGCCATGGACGTGGACGACGACATGACTCCGGTTCAAAAGCGGATATTCCCCAAGGTTCCGCTTGGCAAACTGAAAGATTCGCTCGCCCTGCTCGAAAGGCTCGGGCTCGCCCGCAAGAACGAAAACGGATTCTGGAAGCCCACTAAAGAAAGCATCAGCAGCGGCCCGTACAACAACGCCGACCTGATCAAGCAATACCAGTTACAATGCTTTGAACTTTCGAAGCAAGCCCTCATGACGCCGCCCAAGCAGCCGACTACGATGAGCACGCTCACCTTCAGCATTTCGAGCGAAGCTTACAAGAAACTCGAAGCCGAACTGCAGGAATTCAAGGCAAAGGCCAGGCGCATTATCGGCGAGGACAAAGAAAAAGCCGATGGGGTTTACCAGTTGAACATTCACCTGTTCTCAAATTTGGATTAGCCACTAACGATAGGGATGTAAAATGAAAAAAGAACAAATCAAATCTTATTTGTCCCTCGTCGTTGCGGCAATATTGTCTCAGGTTGTGGCATGCAGCCCACCGAATGACGCCCACGAATCGGACCACGCCGGAGTGCTCACCGAAACTGAATCGGGGCACACCGTGGCTTTTACCCTCCACTCCTACGTCGACGAATACAACCCCAAACAGTCGGCCAAGGTCAATTTCGCACTGACCAAAATCGTAGACGGCAAGACAAAATTGTTGGATTCCGCCACAGTCAAATACGGGGACTACGCCGTATTCGAAGACATAACGGGCGCTTACAGCGTCGTTGCGACCGCAACAGGACTAAACGGCGAAAAAGACACGCTCTACGGCGTCGATGTCTTGAAGCGGAACGATGTGGACACGGTATACGTCCACGTGCAGGAACCTGCCACCCTGAAGATTTCGACCTCTTACACCGAAACCGTCAAGAGTAGCCACGGCGAAGAAACGCAAGAAATTTTCTCTGAAGGCTCAACCCTTTGCATTACGGGAACCCTCACTTGCAAGAAGATTTCCAAGGACGACATCAAGCGCGGCTACGCCATTGTCAAGAACATCCCGCTTTTTGACAACGATGATTACGTCAAGCAAATTGAAATTCAAAGCGGCAAGGAACTCCGCACGCTTGGTGTCGAATGGAATTTCAGCGCAGGCGATACCCTGTACGCAAGCGACGCCTTCATCGCCGAAAAAACATTGCTCGATTTCGACTTCAAGCTTCCGGAATCGGACATGTACGACACGATAGGCGGTGCCGTGATCGATTCGCTGATTGTCCCGGTCAAGATTGCCGATGACGATTTCTACCATTACAACTGGAAAGCAGATTTCTTCCTAGACCAACTCGGCAACGTCATCTCCACTTCTTCGAAGAAAAAAGACTTGCTCAACGACACGACTCTATACTGGATTGTCGTTCCCAAGATGGATCCGACCGCGAAGTTGACGTTAGCAAGCGGAGAATTAAAGGACTCCTATACTTATAATCGCCTCAGAGCCTACTGGCCCGAAGTAGAAACGGACACTCTTTGGCGTTGGATTGAAGTGTTCGAAGATTCCAGCTTCGCCATCAGTTTCTGGCTTGAACTGGACAGCCTTGCCGACAGCACCGTCCTGCTGGGCAACTGCGATAGCCTGGGCTTCGAAATCCGCCGTTGCCAAAAAGATTCTACCGCCATCTGCACTAGAATCTATAACGGCATCGACACCGCCTCTACCGATTCCATTGAATACGGCAAGGCCAGCATTCTTGACGGCAAGCGCCACCACTACTCGCTCGCAATCCACAAGAAGCACTTGACTATTGCGGTGGACGGCGTTACCATCCGCGATACCGATTTGAAACTGTCCGAGAAATTCTACAGCGTCGAAGGAATCAGGGCGACCCCTGGTCTTGCAAAAGACATCCTGTTCTATTCCTTCGGGGACTACATTCGCTACAAGGGCGACAGAAGCTGGACCCGCCTAAAAGCCTGGCTCTACGCCTTCTACGAAATGCAGAAAGATATTTAGAATACGTCATTGCGAGCCCATTACAAATGGGCGAAGCAATCTACTTACTATGGACGTTTTTACTCGCCCACGACGAGCTTTAAATAAAGTTCCTTCAAGGCATCGCCCCACAGGTACATGAACGGGGCGGCCACCGCAAGGAAGGGGCCAAAAGGAATCTGGCCAGCGCCTTCGTCTTCTTCGGCGGAAGCATTCTTATTTTGCGAAGCCTTACTTTGAGCAGCCTTTTTAGCGGCACGGTTTTCAGCAATCTTTGCATACGGCACCATAATCAAAATGCCAAGAATCGAGGCAACCACCAGCACTTCGACCGCGCGGGTCACACCCATGAGTGCGCCAAAACCGGCCAGCAACTTGACATCGCCAAAGCCCATGGCAGCCTTGTTCAGCACCTTGGTCGCCACCCAGCCAAGCAAATAAAGGCCACCACCAGCAGCAACTGCACCCACGATACTTTCAAGCGGAGTCACGCCCCCCGGAATAAAAGAAATGATAAGGCCCGCGACAATGCCGCCCACCGAAATAGAATCAGGAATTAATTTGTACTTAAAGTCAACAGCACTTACCGGGTAAATGCCAAGCAGTAACCAGAACAAGGCCAACGCATCGGCCCACACCTCAACACCTTGCACCGGAGCAGTAAAATCCGTAGTAAAACCGGTAGCCGCATACAAGGCAAGAGCACCCAAAAGGCCACACAAAGATTCCCCAATGGGGTAAATAATGCTAATGGGCTGCTTACAGCAGGCACTCTTCCCTCTTAGAATAATCCAACCTATAATAGGCAAGTTGTAATACAGCGGGATATGCTTTTTGCAAAGCGGGCAATGCGAAGGCGGGTTAATCAGCGAAATTCCGCGGGGCATGCGGTACACAATTACGTTATAAAAACTGCCAACACAGGCTCCCAGCATAAAAAATACGGCCAGGCAGTACCAAAGTGGGATTTCTTCCATAATCTTGCTCCATCAGTGTAAATTTTCACTCACGCTTTTCAAATAAAAAAGATAGATTTAAAGTGTAAAAATTGTTTAGTATTTAATTGAGGATGTGCTATGCGTGTACCCCATTTTTTAATGTTCACCCTCGGCCTTAGCGCTGCTCTAGCCCTTTTCGGATGTTCTAGGGAATCTCCCGTTAAGGAAAACGTCAACCTGAAGAACAACCACTCCCGCGTTTTCGTCTTCAATGAGCCTATTCAGGACCCCAAGGTATTCGCGGATTCCATGATAAATACCGCAGTCATGGAAGCCGACACCATTCCGGACACCCTGACCGTTACTGTCAACGACACCGTGTACCTGTTCGCCGTCCTCCCCTATAACGTGGACAAGATCTACAGGTTCCAGTGGACGCTTACCAAAAAGAACGGAAAGGACACCACCGTTATTGGCGACAACGCCAAACTGCAGACATGGGTATACGCTAAACCGGGCCTCTACGAGCCCAAGTTCGTCGCCTTTGACGGAAACAACGCAACCGACACCTCCGGTATAGCCACCCGAAAGGCATGGGTCAAGGTCATCGACACCAAACCCACCTTGGTTGTCCCCAAGGACACCCTCTGGACCAAGCACGATGGCGATATCACCTTCCCGATTTTGGCAAACGACTCCTTCGGAACGATTGTAGACGTAAAGGTCGACCTCGATGCCGGCGGCAAGAAAGATTCCGCCAAGACCGTCAAGTACAAGATGTACGAAGACAACGACTCGCTCTACCTGACTATCAAGAACGACAAGAGCAGGATTGATTCCCTTGGCAACCAGAAGATTTACGTCATCGTGACCGACGATGACGGCAATGAAACCAAGGATAGCGTGAACCTGCACTTCAACCGCATTCCAAGGCTCAAGGTCATTTACCCGCAAGACGGCGCCCGTCACAACATTAACGACCGTTTCTACTTTTACTACGAAGGCGAAGACGACGACAACCCGCAGAACTTACAGTACTTTATATATGCACAGGTTTCCAAGAACAGTCAACCGCCGCAAAAGGCTTTCACTGACGACGACTTGATTGCAAAGGCATACACCTCGAACATTTTTGAACCGATTGACGCCAACGGCAAGAACAACATCACCCTCATTAGCGAACCGGGCAAGGCTTTAACTGGCCGCATTTACTGGGACATGTACGCTACCGACGGCTACGACATCGTAAGACTCACGCGTATTTCTACCGGCGAAAATACAAGCCGT
This sequence comes from uncultured Fibrobacter sp., assembly GCF_900316465.1. Lineage (NCBI taxonomy): Bacteria > Pseudomonadati > Fibrobacterota > Fibrobacteria > Fibrobacterales > Fibrobacteraceae > Fibrobacter > uncultured Fibrobacter sp. Next base: position 54,195 of record NZ_ONDD01000001.1, read on the forward strand.
CCGTGGAACTTCTTCATTGGCAACCTGAGTTCCGCACAAGGAACCTTTACTGGCGTGGCCAAATACCAAGGCAAAGACAACCACTCCAACATTCATGTTGAATTCAGCAACGGAAACAAGACCTTCGACACCTACACCGACAGCAAGGGTAACTACACCGTCAAGGTCGATGCAGGCATATACGCCGCCTCCATCACCTCTGATTCGCTCAGGGAATACCAGAGCCGCACGATTGACAGTCTCTTTGTTGAATCGGGCAGCACCATCAGCATGGATGAAATCATTTTGAAAGATACCGTACCGCCCATGCTTCTCGTGAAAAACATCGACACCCTGACAACACGCGCCTACAATCAAACGCTTTACGCCCGCGACCTGGGTACCGGCATTGATTCAGTCAGCGCAAGCATCGATGGCAAGGTAGAGCGCTTAACATGCAGCATCGGCGAAGAGGGCGCCATTTACAACTGCGCCTTGAGCCTGAACAATCTAGTCGACGGTAACCATAAGCTCGTTTACAGCGCCAAGGACAAAGCCGGCAACATCGAAAAGCTGGAACAAACCATCACCATCATGGCAACCAAGATTGCTCTGGATGTTAATGGCGACAAGAACGCCCGCATTGGCGAAGATGAGACCCTCACATTCAACGCGGAAATCAGCGATGCTTTGCCCGCCCCCCGAAAGGTCACATGGTCTTGGAGCTTGGACGATACCAAAAAAACGACCGAAGTCGATGAAGACGGCAGGGCCACTTTAACATACTCTTACAATCAACTCAAAGATTTGGCAACTGCAGGTGAAGAATACCTGATGACCGTATCTTACACCGAAAACGGAGCTGACGTAAAAGCCCAAGTCAAATTCGGTATCCGCGGAGACGACCCCACCATTATCTTTACCGAGCCCGCTTTCGATGACACCGTAAGCCTTAACGACGTTGTCGCATTCAAGGTCAAGACTTACAAGGGCAAGTCCAGCTCGGACATGACAATCACGTGGAACTGCTCCGGCAAAGATAAGTTGGCAACTGGCTACGTCTGCCCCGCAAACAATACCGAAGAAGCTAACATCGCTTACATGGCCGTGGGCACCTACACGATTACGGCAACCGTTACTGACCAAAACGACAAATCCAGCACCGCCACCACCAAGGTAATCGTGATTAGCGATCCGCCGACGATTGATGTCACCACCGAAAGCAAGACGAACGAATACAAGATCAACAGCGTCGTCACCGTGAAGGCATCGGCAAGCGACAAGTTCGGCACCATCAACAAGATTGAATGGGGCTGCAGCAACGGAATGGTCAGCTACGACTATAAGAAAGACATTGACCCGCCCACTTCATCGGTCAGCGACATCGCCCTCCAGTTAACACTTCCGGGCGCTGAAGTTGATAACCACCGTTGCATCTTCAAGGCTACCGACGACGATGGCGAACAAGGTTTTGACACGCTTATTTTCAAGACTTTGCTCGACCCGCCCACCATTCGTCTGAACACCAAGAGAGACACGGTCAAGATCAACAGTCAACAGACAATCAAAGCAATTGCATCCGACAAGCTCGGCTACATAGCCAAATACGAAAGCGCTTGTAGCGACAAGCTTGCCGATCTCAAGAACCCGGCATGGGAAGATATGAGTTCGGCACAGACCGTAGTCGTTATGCCGCAGACCGCCACAAACGCTTACTACTGCGTAGTCCAGGTTACTGACGATGACGGCAACACCGCCCGCGACACAGCCATTTACAAGGTCGTTGTCGGTATGCCGTCTGTCACCGCATACGTCAACTACAGCAAGGTTACCATCAAGGACGTTGTGGAACTGAACGCTCACGCACAGGACTCCTTGGGTTCGCTTGTCAAGTACGAATGGGGTTGCGGTTCAGCCTCCGCCGAAAACATCGGCTTTACTTACAGTTCCGCCACATCGCCGCGCACGACCATGGTCATGCCTTCTACCGCACAGAACGGCTACAAGTGCATTGCCCGCGTCACCGACGATGACGGCAACATTGCCAAGGATACCGTCAAGATTGACATTATCCTTGCACCTCCGAGCATCGAAGTCACCAAGAAGAGCTTGGTCGTTCGCGCAGGCTACAACATCACCTTGAATGCCGACGCCTACGACAATAACAATCTGCCTTCGGACCCGGGAAGCATCGCCAAGCGAGAATGGAGCTGCGGCACGCCCGAACAGATTGCAAGCAAGTGGAAAACCGTCAGCGACTTTGACACCGTATGGAAAGCCCCCGCAGCCGAAGCAGAATTCTACTGCGTCGCTCGCGCTACCGATAACGACGGCAACATGGTTTCTGACACCATGAAGATTACCTACTCGACAGACACTCCAATTATTCGCGTCAAGGAACAGCTCATCTACATTAACGAAGGCGATGAATTTATTCTCGACGCCACCGTTAACGACGTATGGCAGGGCATTGACTGGTTCAAATGGAATTGTGTGGACAAAGCCACCGGCAAGACCCTGGAACCGAAAGAAATCAAGTACGACTACACCGCCAACGGGAAAACGCTCCGAATCCCCAAGGATTCGACATACTCCGAAAAGGGTAAAGACATGTATTGTATTGTGTCTGCTCAGGAATCCAGCACTGAGGCAACCTTCAGCGACACGACCGAAGTTCTCTTGATGAAACATCATCCGGTAGGTGTCATTACCGCAGCAGATACCGTTTACCTGTGGAGTGGCGACGAATCCGTCGATGATGAAGCTATCTACTTCTACACGCCGGAATGGACCGCCAAAAATTCCATCATGGGCGACCTCGGTAACGAAAACATGCAGGATTACTGGTGGAAATTCAGCAACGTCGACGGCAACTTCTATCAGGGCAAGAAGGACGGCGGCCTCGACACAAGCATCGCTGAATTCAACACCGCCTTCATCCGCAAAACGACCGAAGGCTCCATGACCATTTCTCTAGACTACCGCGACAGTACGTCAACAACTCCGACGCATTCCTTCTACAACAGGCACCGCGCCGAAGAAGTCAGCCGCAAGGTGTACTTCCGCAAGGCTTGGCGTAATCAGGGTCCGGACACCGTCATTGCAAAGAGCACATCGAATACGCCGTCGGTCATGACGCTTGTAAGCGACGTACCTACCGTCGCCTACCATGATGACGCGGCCAAGAAGATTGTCGTAAAACAACTCCAGGACAACAAATGGGAAGACCTCGGTTCCTTTACCTTTACCCAACCGGTAACTTCGATCCAGTTGGCGGCAGATGGTTCTACGGTCTATGTCGGCGTGCTCGATAGCACAGGCAAGTTCAGCGTATACAAGTCGTTCACCCAGATCGGCAACACCATTGAAGGCGTTACGCAGGCAAAGATTCTTGTAAAGAGCGGCGCCACAAACGCTTTGGTCATGTACCTCAAGAGCAACGCTGTTTACCTGGCCGAACTGAACGGTAGCACGTGGAAGAATAATTCCACGTTCAACCGTCTCAAGTACAGCTTTACCAATGGTAATAACACAACTAAAGTGAACTACCGTGAATTCAACGCTCTATTTGCCAGCAACGGAAGCCTCGTCATCGTCGCGGTTGACAACACCTCGGACTACACAGGATACAAGTTCGTCTACAGCAGCAGCTACCAGAATACTCATGCCGAAAAAATCGACAAGCACATGAGTAAGATAGCTCTCGCTGAAAAATCGAACACCCTGTACCTTGGCTTTGCAAACCGCAACGTGGAAGGCGGAAAATACGGTCCGTACCTGTACAAGGGAAAGATCTCCAACAACAGCCTTACTCTTGACAAGTCCGGAGTATACAGCAAGTCTATCCACGAAGGCTTGATTGCTTACAACATCAGCCTCGCCGTCTCTGGAAACACGCTGTACGCCGCCATGGACGACGCCGGGCGACCCAACTTGTCACAGGTTCACGTGTACAGACTCGAAGGCGACAAGTGGCACCTGCATGGTGAAAACCAGCTGCCCTACTTCAGCTCCGTATTCTACAACAAGAACAAGTACTATCTGCGCGGTTCCAGTCCGACGATTGCAACAACCAGCAACGGAAAGGTTTACGTTTCGATGCTCGCCCGCGAAACCGCGTACGGTGACACACACACAGCTAAAAACAACGGTCCGCTTGTCATGAAGTATGTGGCCGACAACTGGGAGATTAAATAATGAATATTGAAATAGCCGCTATTTGTGATGCAGCAACTGCCAACGGAATTGGCGGACGCTTGAACATCCTTGGAGCATTTGACCGAATTTTTGCAAATTTTCCATTGGTGATTCCACAATGTTCTACGGCTTTTAGAATCCGTTACATGCGTAGCGAAGCGGGCATGCACGACTTGACGCTTGCATTCGAAGATGTTTGCGGCAAGCCGATTGTGCCGCCCATGCAGTCCAAGATTCCGCTGGAACCTGTGGCCCAGGGCTTTGACACCGCCGCGGTGAACATGGTCCTCAACCTGCAGCGTTTCCAGATCAAGCGCCCGGACAAGTACATGATTCGTTTGCTGATCGACGGCGAAGAACTGGCCAGCTTGCCGCTATACGCGCTCGAAGCGCCGAAAGAAGGCGGCCAGGCTCCCGACGCCCCGATTGCCCAGGGCGAACAGAACTTGCCTAACTAACGGCTTACAGCGACGCAGAGTGCGGCGCGCATCGGGGCTCCGACTGCAGCCGCATCCAAGTCCACAAAATGAACGGTAAAAGGTTCTTTTGAATCCGGCTGCTCCACAAGCACCGGATTTTTTTGCATATCGCGCCTCAGAGTGCCCTCAAAGAATTCGCCGCCCACGCACTTGTAAAAAGCCTCTTTGCGGCACCAGAGCTTAAAGAATTCCTGCATGGCGAGCTCTTCGCCGAGAGTCGCAAGTTGCGTCGATTCCTCTTTGCTAAAGAATCTCTCTGCCAGGTGCAAACGTTTCGGCGAAAACTTTTCCAAGTCCACCCCGATCTTTAGGCGGCCACGAGAACCGCGCTCGCCATAGGCACACACGCAGAAGCCTTGGGAATGCGTCCAGTTCACGTCAAAGTCGAGCTTCGGGAACTCGGGGCGAGGATTCTCCTTGGACTCACACAAGTCGGCCCCACTCACGGGCGCCCCCACGTAATCCGACAAGAGGCCAAAAATCACCGAACGGTGGTCCGGCTTTTGGGCAAACCCAGCCAGGTGGACCACCCCCAGAGGAGTTTCGACATCGAGCCTATGGATTTTATTTTCACTCATAATATGTTTAACCCAAAGATAATTTCTACTTTAGGGGCATGAACTTGACTTTCCGCAAAAAAGCAGGCATCGCCCTGGGTACAATCGCGCTTGCACTCACTGCATGCGGCGACATCAACAACAGCTGGGAAGTCAGAGGCGGCGGCTACCTCAAGTACACGCTCAACGGCGACGGTCCCTACACCATAGAACTCGACAAAAACGACGTCGAGCCCCCGTTCTACGTGAACAACAGCCACCACTACTTTTATTTTTGCACCCGAATCGAAGAAAGCAAGCAGGGCGACCAGCTTTCGCTCATGGTCAACAGCCCCCAGACCGGCAAAGAACTCACTCCGGTGGGCCGTGCAAGCCTGAACGGCCGAATGCAGAACGTTTCATGGTTTCGCGCCAATTTCGCGACAGAAGCCCCCCTTATCGTCGACAGCAGCACCATCAAGTTCGACGAAATCATCAAAGATTCCCTGTGGACAGCCGATTTGGACCTGTATTTCATGGATTGCCGCTCCGGAACCTGCAGCGACAGCCTCCCCCCGCTCCATTTGAGCGGCCGATTCCGCTACTGGGTACCCGATTCTGAACGTTAAATACCCCTTGACAAGCGCAAAACGCTTTACTATATTTGGTCTCACCTCGGTCGATTAGCTCAGTTGGTTAGAGCGCTACCTTGACATGGTAGAGGTCACAGATTCGAGTTCTGTATCGACCACTGAAAGAGCCTCGCTTCAAGCGAGGTTTCTTTTTTTTGTTTTAAAGCCCCCTATAAAAAACAAAAACCGCCTGAGAGGCGGTCTTTGTTCAGGAAGAAAAATCCTTCAATTACTTGGCGGCAGCAGCCGTATCAACGACTTCGACCTGTGAGCTACAAGCGACTCGTATTAACGAGTCGTGGTAGCGAGAGCGAGGCGAAGCTACAACTCGTTGTGCCAATAGAGCCGAGCGGTCTATTTAGCAGCGGCGGCGCTATCGACAGCGACGGCAACGGTGCTGTCAGCGGCGACTGCTGCAGCGCTGTCAGCAACAGCGGGAGCGGCAGGAGCTTCAACCACCTTTTCGGCGGCAGCAGGTGCTGCAGGAGCGGCTTCAGCGGCCTTAGGAACCGGAGTACCGAAGAAGTTCACCTTGGCGAGGAAAATCATCATCACCCAGGAGAGAACGAGGCCGGAAAGACCCATCACGATACCGGTCTTGGCCATACCGTTGGTGTCGGTGTAACCCGTAGCGTGGGCCAAGGCGTTAGGCGGAGTCGAAATCGGGAGGCTCATACCGAGAGAGCTTGCAAAGGCAACAGAAACGAGCAGGGCGGTCACGCCACCGAGGCCAACGAGGTTGTCCTGGCAGGCAATGCCCACGGCGCAAAGAATCGGAACCAAGAGCGTCGCCGTAGAGGTATGGCTCATGAAGTTAGCCATGAACAAGCAGATGATACCGCAACCGATCATGAGGGCGATCGGAGACCAGCTTGCAAACGGAATCGTCTTGATCAAGTGAGCGGCAAGGCCAGTAGCGTTCAGGCCAACACCCAGAGCAAAACCGCCAGCCACGAGCCAGAGCACGTCCCAGCTCATTGCGTTCAGGTCTTTCTTGGTAATCACGCCAGTCAAAGCAAACACAGCCATCGGGATCATAGCGATTGCGTTATCGTTAATGCCGTGGACACCCTTACCGGTCACCCACAAGACAACGCACACGACAAAGGTAATGTACACGATAATGGCCTTGGGGCTGGTATCAAACTTGCCGGCACCTTCAATGTTCAGGACCATTTCCTTCATCTTGATCGGGTAGATCTTGAGGAGCAAGAGCCAAGCAATTACCATCAAAATAATCACATACGGAATACCGAAGGCCATCCACTGACCGAAGCTCACCGGGTTAGCAACGAGGTCGCCACGGGCAACGGCGTCGTTCAAGGCGCCAAGGGCAATAGCGTTAGGAGGCGTACCGATCGGGGTACCCATACCACCGATGTTGGCGCCCAGCGGAATAGCGAGGGCAAAGGCAGCTTTACCGCGGTCATCTTCGTCGAAGAGCTTGAGCACCGGAGCGAGAATAGCAAGCATCATGGCGGCGGTAGCAGTGTTGCTCATGAACATGGAGAACACGGCGGTGATGAGCATGAGGCCAAGAAGCACGAACTTCGGGTTCTTGCCGAAGGGCTTCAGGAGCACGCGGGCAAGGTTCAAGTCCATCTTGTACTTGGTAGCGGCAGCAGCAAGGAAGAAGCCGCCCAAGAAGAGCATGATGATCGGGTTTGCAAACGTAGCCATAATGGACTTATGGCTGATCATGGTCACGCCGTCCACGCGGAACGGAGAGAGGGACGAGTCAGACATCGTCACGATCATGAGCACGATGACGAGCACCGAGGTCGACCAGATCGGGAACGGTTGCAGGATCCAGAAGAGGGCCGCCATCACGAAAACGCCAATGACGCGAATTTCGAGCGGATTCAGGATTCCCATGGGGCTTGCGGCATCGAATCCGAGGGATTCGTAGGGCAAGAAGAGGGCGGCGATGGCGAGCACCGACGCGATGATGAACTTGATGAATTTAGCCTTTGTCATAGTGCGGCCAAATTTAGAAAAAAGCCGCCCCAATGGCAAGATTATTAATGCACCGCCACCTTGCGGACAGCATGGTGGCCGCCTAGGGTCACGCGGAGCAGGTACAGGCCCGGTTTCGGGGCTGTAAGTGCGAGCGTGTTGTGGCCTGCGGTCGATTTGGCGCGGTAGGTGGCGGCAATTTTGCCGTTTACGCCCACAAGCTGCACGCGGTAGCTAGCGCCGGCCAGGTCGCTAGACACGTCGAATCCGACCTGGAGGGCGCCCGGAAGGCGGGCAAAACGCAGATTTTCGAGTTTTGAGGCGACGGTCCGGACTTCGGACGCCGAGACGCGGACGGTCGCCGTAGAGCCCGCCGCCTTGAGCAGGACCCTCAGGCTGTCCCCGGCACCCAATTCAGTCGTCTTGCCGTCAATCGTCACATAGACCCTCAGACCCATCTCGTTCAGGGCCTTTACCCCCTCGAATTTGAGGTAACCCACGCGGTCAGTTGTCGCACTCAAGGCCAAATTCCATTCATAATCGCCATCGTCGGCACTCTTGATGGACTTCAGCAGGGCTTTTTTACCATCCATTACGGACAGGTTCACGTAGTCGCCCATACCAGAAGGCGGTTCCAGCCATTCCTTGGCCTCGCCCACGCCAAGCACGTTCCAGGAATCGCTATGACCCTTGGCATCTTCAAGCACAGCCTGCAAAGTCCAGCTTTCGCGAGTTGCCTTCGCCAAGGTGGCCTTCTGCAAAGCGGCAACATTCACAGGATTATCGAACGAAGGTTCCGCCGCAAAGCCAATCGGGGTCTTGGCATCGGAACGCAGCCACACCGCTTCGTACGGTTCAAGCGAATGCACCGGTTCAAATCCGCTTTCGGCAGTCCACTTGCACATTTCAAAAGTGCTCAAAACATTCTCAGGCAGCACCACTCTCCAGCCGTAGGGGTTTGCCACCATATTCCAGCCAGCGTTCACTTCCCAAACGATTTGAGGAGCACCCTGTACATTGCTGCCTGTTGCCACATCACGACGCAACGGGAGCGCCCTACCTTCCCGGGAATTGTACCAAATGCCCTGCTGCGCCTTCACAGCGCCGCCATTGTACTTCTGGTACTTCCAGACAACGCCATATTTGGCGGACTCGTCCCAGTAATAGAACTCCGGATCACCGTCCCACATGATTGCACTTTGGTCAACATCCGAAAGCGAAACCATCTTCCAGGTATCCGGGGCAGCCGCAATTTCAGATTGCACTGTAAACAGATCCGTAGGGAACGAGGCAGGCTCACCACCATCACCAAGAGTCACCACGACCCTATAGGTACCCGGCAACAGCGGATACACCTCCCAGTCGAGAGAACCTGTGCCTGTAACGCTTTCAATCTTTGGATTAGGAAGTTCCTCGCCCAAGGTATCTACAATAGTCGCGCGCAATTCTGCAACCTTGCCCGGTTTTACCTTCCATTCAAGAGTCAAGCGCATTGCATTTCCAGACAGAATCGGCTCATGACGCTCAAATTCAAAATCACCATCTGGGCTAACCACCGGCGCCTTATCTTCAGAGAAGTAGGCCTTCATCGGCAAATAGCCCTGAATTGAATCAGCCAATTTATCTCCCTCGACAAGCTTAATGCGTCCGTCAATCACAACGGAATCAAGCTTATACCCCTTTTCTGGAGCACCGCGAACCACCCAGGAACTGGCATAATCTTGCGGCAAAAGCATCGTGGAATCATCCGCAAAGGCATGCATCTTTTCGGAACCGTCGCCAGTGTCAATTTCGACAATTTTCACCGTCCCATGTTCCGTTTCCAGTTTCAGACGACGGTAATCCGCATTCGCCACGCAAGCATCTGCATCGCCCCACACCGCATACACAACCTTTTCACTCGTCACCTTGGCACTCAAAACATCACTCGAGACCGAGCCATGATCATAATCTGCACCATCAGGCGTTACAGACCATCCAAGCACGCATTCCGTCGGGGTATAGACCCACATAGGCAAATCAGTGGTTCCACCATCCACCAAGTGAAGCGTCTCCTTGTAAGAATCATAGCCATAAAAGACATCGTTTCGACCGACTTTAACATCAACATCAATGTAACCACCAAACATGGCATACAGCGTATCCGTCACACCCGCCGCAGGCGCAATCTTGAACGAAGTATCTTGAGAACCAAGCGGAATCGGCAATTCAGTTCCATCAGCCTTTTTCAACGTGAGTTTTGCAAGATCGTAATCCTTATTGGTTCGGACAGGCGTCACATACAGAGTCATTGAATCTGCGGAAACAGGAATTTCAAGTTTTCCAGAGTTGAACTTATGCGTGAAAGTCTCAGTGTCTTTTCCGAGCTTTTTGTAAGACTGATTCAAAGTAACCGTTCCATATTTGCCTTCGGCACCCGTTTTGTCAACCACTTTCAAAGCCATTTCAGTATTTTGGGGCGTACATGTAGCATTAACAATGTCTTCAGGAAGCCAGAATCCATACAGGCTAAACGATGTTTCATCGCTCGGATTTGCTTGCAAAAGAAGGTCTCCGTCAAGAGATGTATAATGAGACTCACCCATCACGCCGATTTTATCTTTATCCCAGCCCTTAAAGCAGGCGCTAGTCGAAAGAATTCCTTCGGGGAGTTTTGCCGTTTCGGCGTTTTGACGGGAATAAGATTTCGGATTTTCAAGTTCGTCCATAAACTTGTCCGTCAAGAATACATCCGCCTCACCCGCACGGATATCGAAAGTAATATTGTACGGGATCGCCGATACATACACGGAATCGATACCCAAGAACATAGACGCATCCGGAGCCTTATGAGAAGCGGCTATAGACAAGGCCTGAACCAACGAGTCCAAATCCAACATTTTAACTTCTTTAAGTTTTGCCACCCACTTCATCAACCGAGGCATACCGCCATTTTCAATAGCCTGTATATTCGAAGTCAAAGTTGCATTCACCTGCAATTCCAACTTTTCTTCGCTATCGAAATAATTCTTGGTGGAATCTCCATACACATTCACATTCACTGAAGTGCATTTCGCCGTTTTACTTCCTTTATTATAACATTCTTCAATCACGTCAACGGATTTATCGTCCAGTCCAACCCAGAAATTAACTATTAAGGAATCCAGTGTAAAGCCACGTTCAGCCACGCTGAATCCATACTTCGAAACAATATCTACGTCAGGTTGCAAAAATTTGGAGTCATCCAGTTCATGCAAGCCAACCTCAGTAAGTGTCCCATTTTTATTATAGCCGTATGTAGTGACATTGATTTTAGCATCATAATCAAACAAGCCAATTTCTACCTGCGGCAAGAAATTAATGCTCTCGTTTAAATCAACCAGCTGATAGAACAACTGTATTTCTTCTCCATTTTTATTGTCTACAGCCGATCTCAATGCCCTAAGAACACCCTCAAAATTATCCATTTGTTTTTGCGCCACCGAAATACCACTGGCAACAACATTTTTGCAACCGGCAAAGAACTTTGCGTTCGCCGGGCAGGTAAAAGCCTGATACAAAATCAACTGATATCTGGTATTGTTGTAATCCAAAAAACCCGTCGGAACGATTTCCTTACTAGACAACTGGCGAACTTTTTCCACCTTCGGCCATACAAGTGTCAGGTCATCCACATAATCATCCATTGACACGGGAATAGGGGAAGTACTGCCAGCGGCTACCTGTTCCGGATTTTGCAGATAGTAAGTCACCTTTATTTCACGGTCCGTCAAACCCTTTGCTTTATCATCTTTGGTAAAAGTTCGACCGAAATTATAAATATTGCCATTAACATCAACGACCATAAAAGCGGTGTTCCTCAATTCAAAGTCATAACTCAAGTCCCCTTTTAGCTTACTGTCGTTTTCTGTATAGACATACAAAGAGCATTTCCCAGCCTCACATTTTGCCGGCAAATAGTCTTTCAAGGCAGTCTTGTCATCAGCCGACAACGCATTATAATCCGCATCCGACAGGCTTATCGCAAGCTTATATGCAGTTCTTTTCGACGAAATCAACGGCAAACTTGACTGTTTACTTTCCCACTTAACAGGGTCCGTATTAGACGTCTGCGTCGCGTTCATCACATAGGTAAACAGGCGGGATTTCATGACATCGCCATCAATAACACCATTATACCAGAATGGAACAGTTTCTGCATCCACAATAATTTCACCGGAACCATTCTTGTTCAACTCGCCATCGGCCAACAACGACACATTGTCTTTCAAAGCGTTTCGATAGTTGTAGCGAACATCATAATCCGTCGTATAGTTTTTATTCATTTCTTGGACAGAAATCACCGTTCCCGAAAAATGAAGAAAACCGACAGTCAAATTAGCGTTTACATCTTTTGAACCGTAATGGAAATTATCCTTTATCGTCACTTTGTCGCCAACAAGAGCATGTCCAACCACATAACCGATAGAAAACGTCTCACTTGTCTGCGCAGCCGTTCCATTTTCAATCAAAGTTTTCAAATCACTAGAAGACACATTATTAACCACCTCAAGCAAATTCACCCGAAACGCCTCGCCAATCATGGTTCCAACAGCACTTCTTTGATTCACCGAAGTTGCCGCAACACTGATATCGCCTTGGACACGATTTTCAAGAAATTCCACCGAGCCATTTTCGTTCTGGACATAGCCCACACCTTGCGCCGCAGCGACAACATTCAAACTTGTTCCAGTGGTTTTAATTAAATTTCCACTAGTCTGTACAGGCTTAACAGTCGTTCCTCGAATAGAAAGAGTACTATTAATACTATTGTCTGTATTGAAAAAGGAATATCCCAAAATACCGCCTAGACGTAAATACGTTCCTGAAGTTTTAATTTCGGCATTAATCTCATTTGTATCAACAGAAAGAGCGCCATCATCCGCATTCCACACAATACACCCTAAAAGGCCTCCCGCATAAAGATACTGCCCCGAAGTATTAAACTTCGCCGAAACAACCTTGTTCTTTTTTAAAGAAAGCTTGCTTTGGGGCGCCCAGATACTCGTATAACCGAAAAGGCCTCCGACTTTGGGATTCTGTCTCGAGGATTCAACTTCTGATTCAACAATATTTTCTTCTGCAACGAAGTTCATTGCAGTCGTACTCATCACATAAAAGTTCCCAACCAAGCCGCCTATCTCCGCATTTGCAGCGCCCGCGCCCTCTTTCTCATTTTTAGACGTGACATTCGTACTATTTTTCGAAAACAGGACATTTCCATTTTTCCAGTTGAATTTTCCTACAAGTCCACCCACAAAAAAATCCGGAGCTGTTCCGTTATAGTCACCCGAATTCAAGATAACATTCGCACCAGACACTTCAAAATCAGTCTCTTCAGTAATGCCGTTTGAACTCACCTCACCAATCAAGCCTCCAACATCAAAACCACTTAAATCAGCCTTGACAACACACTCCTGCAAAGAGAACTTGTTCTGCCCCGTAACCGATGAACCATCAGCATATCCAACAAGACCCCCAACCTTACTTTCCCCATAATAGTCGGTTATAATTTTCGAAATACTATCAGGAGTCGTCAAATCCCAAACCGTATCTCGAACGAATTCAGCGATTCCTTCTAGGTTGCCAACCAAGGCTCCACTATAAGACTCAGTTCCGTTCCACGGGCTATAATTACCCGCACTAAATTTGCTGTGTTGATTTAAAACTTCAGTAATTAGCGAAAGCGTTACAATCTCTACCTTCACATCCGAAAAATGAGTTACAGGACATACGTGAGTCACAGAATTACACATAATCCGCCCTATTATAGCAGCGGTATTCCAGCCATGCACCTCAGAATTAGTGACTTTTACATTTGCGACTTCAATATTCCAAGCCCTTTCCGCCACAACCGCAGCAATCCTCGTACTAACCGTCGCCACAGTCGCCATTACGTAGGCATTATCAAAGGTTAAATCCTTTATGATAGTTTCGTCACTCGAAAAATCGCCAAAGAACGATGCATTTTCATCAATTGTTATATTGCAAAAATTCTTGATGGTATTACCATCACCGTCAATAATGGTCTTGTCAAAATTTTTGTGAAAAGCTAATGGTTTAAAAGCAGCAAAACACTTTTTATCGGACTTCAAATAGCCCCCTCCCAAATCAATATCCGATTTAAAGGTTAGCTGCAAAGTTGAAGCAGTGGAGCCTACTTCCTGGCCCAATTTGTCTACAAAAGCATTCCAAGTATTATATATGTTTCCATCATAACCAGAAGGAAACGTTGTACTCGCATCTTTCGCCTGGGAAATTTCGCACTGGACTTCCGACCCCGCAATAGTTGTGCACCTAAATCCAATCGGCTTAATCTCCCCGCCACTCTGCGCAAAAGTACTGCCTGCAAGCAACAGGATCAATCCAACAAATATTTTTGCAGTTCTCTTCATATACACCATCCACTTTATAAGCAAATAATAACATATTATTTATCAAAAAATTCATTTACACACAAAAAAGGCGGGAACGAGTCCCGCCTTTTGACAAGTGTCACATTTTTGCTTAAAATTCTGTGCGTTATTTCACAAGGACCTTGCCCGAGAGCAGCTGGCTGCCGACCTTGATCTTCACAAAGTACACGCCAGACTTCGGAGCGTTCAGGCTAAACTGGTTCGTACCGGCCGTTGCCTTGAACTGGCCCGCGGCCACCTTCTTGCCGTCGACACCGACCACGGCATAGCTTGCGCGAGTCCCGGCCAGAGCCTCGGGCGCCGTAAAGCCAAGCTGCAGCGTGCCACCCGCAAGGGTAGAGCCAAAGCCGCTGATCTTGGAAGAGGCGACCACCGCATTGCTTGCAGCCACGCGGACTTCCACCTGCTTGGCGGACTTGGCGAGCGCCACATTCAAGGCCTTTTCGTTCGTAACTTCCGTCGTCACACCCTCTGCGGTCACAAACAGCTTGAGTCCCTTGCCGTTCAGTTCCTTGACGCCTTCGAACTTGAGCTTGCCATCGCGGGCAGAGTTTGCGCTCACATCCAGAATCCAGCTGTATTCGTTTGCAACAGCCTTGATGCTCTTTGCAAGCTTGGCACCCTTTTCGCTATTGCGGATTGCGAGCGACACATGGTTACCCATGCCTGCAGGCGGTTCGTCAAGCGATTCTTCGGCACCGGCACCAATCACGTTCCAGGAATCCTGCTTACCGTAACCGTCGGCCAAAGAAACCTTCAGGCTCCAAGCGCCCTTAATGCCAGCGGCATCCTTATGCATAACCTTCTTCGTTTCGGCGGCGCTTCTTTCTTCGATCTTGAATTCCGGAGCGGCAGACATACGCCAGGTCGTAGACTTGGAAACCTTCGCCCACACGGCTTCATACGGGCCGATCACCTTCGGCATCGGGTCGTAACTGCCAATCGAGGGGTTCCAGCGCCAGAAAGTAACCTTGGCATCATTATCGGCAACACCCTTGGTCAAGTCTACATACCAACCGTACGGGTTAGCCACCAGGTTCCAGCCGCTGAACAGGCTATCGAGTTCCCACACGATTTCGCTATCCTTGGAACCAGTAGATTCGCGGATTACCAGCGGATTGCCAACGGTTGTACCGTACCAGAAGCCGCGAGTGGCTTCGACGCTTTCGCCGTTAAAGGCGCGATACTGCCAGTAATCGCCCACCGGATTCTTTTCATCCCACCAGTAGAAAGCGGCATCGTCGGACAACACCTTCTTCTTGTCGAAGGCGGACAGCGAAACCATCTGCCAGCTACCCGGAGCGGCCGTAATCTGAGAGGCGACTTCGAAGCGTCCGTTATATTCGGCGTGTCTTACCTTGTCACCCACCGTCAAGGTCACTTTGAACTTGCCGATCGGAGCAGGAGTCATTTCCCATTCACCGCCACCGACAACAGAGTTCGGAATATCCGTCTCCAGAATGACGCCATTTTCACCCGTCACCACGATGTGAGCAACCGCAGTTTCATCGACGTTTTCGGTACCGAAGGTCAAGCGGATTGCATTGCCGGACTGTTCAATCGTCGGCTGCACAATCTTGATTTCACCGGTAATGCTAGAGCTAGAAACTTCCGGAACGCTGCTGGAGCTTTCGAGTTCGCTCGAGCTAGAAATTTCGACAGAGCTAGACGATTCCGGTTCAACAGAGCTAGAAGATTCTTCGACACTGCTGGAGCTTTCGGGCACGCTCGAGCTAGACACTTCGACAGAGCTCGAAGATTCCGGCTCGCTGCTGGAGCTTTCAGGTTCGCTCGAGCTAGACACTTCGACAGAGCTCGAAGATTCCGGATTCTTTTCGTAGGTAGCCTTGACATCTACATCCTTGGTAATCTTGTCGAATTTGCGATCCCAGCCGGCAAAGGTATAACCTTCGCGCACCGGTTCTGCAGGCGCCACGGCAGCAGAGTCATACGGCACCAACTGCACATCGCCAATCAGGCTTTCGTCATAATCCAAGAAGGACACCTTGTACAAGACCATAGTCGAATCGTAAACGGCCGTATATGCGGCATCGGCAGTCACGACAGCAAGTGCAGGAGTCCACTCCTTAAACGTATACATGTATTCCGCCGTAGAGGCACGCTTCACGTCCTTCGGCGTTACCACAGTTGCGCCGTAAGCAAGCGAAACCGTCTTGAGTTCTTCGCCATCATAGTCCTTGAACACAATCTGGAACTTAAGTTGTTCATATTGAGCCTTCACCTCGAGTGCCTTAGTCACCGAGTCAAAGTCGCGGTCCCAACCCACGAACTTGTAACCTTCACGCGTCGGATCAGCCGGAGCCACGGCAGAATCGCCGTATTCCACCATCTGGACATCGCCAATCCGAGTGTTGTCGTAATCCACAAAGGTCACAGCATACGTTTTCTTTGTTGAATCGTAAGTAGCAGTGTATACGGCATCACCATTCACATTGACCACTTCAGGAGTCCAGCCCTTGAATGTGTAAGTATACGCGCCGGTTTCAGCTCGCGACACATCAACCGGCTGAGGCACAGCCGCATTAAACGGAATATCAGCAGAATCCAAGACTGTTCCGTCATAGTCCTTAAACATAATCAAGTACTTATTCGGCACATACGTGGCATGAACATCCAAATTCTTAGTCACGCTGGTATAGGTCGAGTCATCCCAACCGGCAAAGGTGTAGCCAAAGCGTTCCGGAGCATCCGGAACCTTTGCGGGGTCTTGATACAGCACAGTCTGAGTCGCCCCAAGCTGAGTATCATCATAATCAAAGAACTTAACCGTATACGAATTCTTGGAGTAAACGGCCGTCACCGTTAAATCACTAATAACATTATCGAAATCCTTGTCCCACGTATCCGTAAAGGTGTAGCCTTCAATTTCAGTCACATCGGCGGCAGCCGGAGCCGTCGCAGCACCCCCATGGGGAACCGATTGCTGTGCAATAAAGCCTCCATTCATATCAGCAAAAATAACGACATGATTGCCCGGAGCCGGAGCAACTGGTCCATACGGAGCATAGGCAAAGAACGGAAGGTTGCTGTTGTTATCCTTTGCAAACGTCCAAACGTAATCTTCAGAATCGGCGTAAGCGGCATTCAAAGTTCCCGCAAATTGAGAAGACTTCATGGTCTTTGCAATTTCAGTACCATTATAGCGAGACGATTGCTGCGAGGTAGAGCCGTTTCTCATCACATAAGAAATGGAATCACTGTCAACCCAAGTATTCGTCTCCGATTCCGTTTTCAAGTATCCTACCGGCAATGTTACAGTTTCATCGTCATCTTCACCATAATGGTAACTGGACTTAATTTCATAGCCCTTGTTCAATTGAGCTTTACCAATCAGGTAACCCACCTTTTTGTCGTAGCCATTGAGGGAAGCATTGTTGGCCGTAACCGAAATTTCGCCCACATTGTAAGTGTTCTGAACAACGGTCCTCACATTGTTTGCCTGCGTATAACCAATTAGGCCACCTACATAAAGATAGTTGCCCGCATGCTTTCCGACAACACTAATATCGCCCAAGGCAGCAACCAGGCTCATTTCACTAATTTCATTGCAAAGGCCACATACGCCACCAATATTTGCAACTTGAACATTCGAGGTCGATACCGCACCCGCTTCTTTTGCAGTATACTTAATCAACTGACTTGTGCTTTTAGCAAGCACATCGTTCAAAATCAAAGTCCTTCCACCTTGGTCATTCGTAAAGCCACCGAGAATACCGCCCACAAACACATTATTCAGGCTATCTTCCACCACGATCGAGCCTTCGTAATACAGGTGTGCCACAGTTGCGGCTGCGTTATACACCATGATGCTAGCAAAGCCGACGATACCGCCCACATACACGCTGTCACGAGCATAAGCTCCATTGATAACCTTGTCCCCATCAACAGAGGTTTTTACCTTCGAGGTAATCTGGACAGACGAAGTGTCATTGGTGATTCCCAAGCCTTGAGTCTGGGCAATACATGCAGAACCCACGACGCCACCTAAGAAAGCATCACTATGGAGTCCAGGAACCGCAGTGCCCGATGCCGAAAGAGCAATGGAGCCTTCAGTCTTTGCGCCGATAACACTCAAGAAGTCTCCACCACTTGCGCCACCTTGCACGCAAGAGGAACCATAACCCACAATGCCACCGGCAAAATACTGGTAAAGACCGGCAACCTTCAAGGAATCCTTGATATCGATGTTGGCAGCACTGTTCATCACTCGAACCGAGGTTTGCGCATCGGAGGAATCAAGACCCAAAATACCACCCACTGCAATTACACCAGGCGACATAGCGTCATAGAGTTTACCGTCAAATTTGCTGTTCGATACCACAAAATTGCCGGCATCCGCAATATTGTTATCACGCAGAAGATACGACACACCGAAAATACCACCCATCGAAGCGCCACCCGAAATCATAGTCGGAATGACTTCGCCGCCGTCTTTATACTTTGTATAGACATTCAAGTTGTTAGCCGGGCCACCAATGGTCTGGTTCAAACCGGCAATGCCACCCAAAGCAGACCTGTGCCCCGTGGCATAGTCATGAACATCGACCTTTACAGAATCGTTTTTAAACGTGGCATCTTCTGCGCTTTGCGTACGGACCGCCACACCGGCAATACCACCCAGGAACACATTATGGCCAACCAAAGTACCAGCCGACTTATTAATTTTCTCAGAGCCCGCATATCCCGTGGTAATCGAAACGATGTTCGAAATATGGATATCGTCGTCGCCCGTGATGTTTGAAATCGTAGAATTCTTGACAAAACCGACAACGCCACCTGCAATTGGAGCCTGGATAGAATCGTTAGCAATGTTTACACTATCGATAGTCAACAAGTCCACGGAACCCACGAAGGCGCCGACCGGGTAGTAGTCCTTACCGTCGGTGCTTGTTCCATCAATATAAATGCGCACGCCATTCAACTTGACGTTTAGCATAGACACATTTGCAGCACTTTCGAAAAAGCCCACCGGTGCAGTCATCGGTTCAGTATCTGTAACCGTCGCAGCATAGCAGAGGTGGCTAATGGTAAAACCATTACCATTAAACTTGGTGTTTTCCATCATGGGGAGCGGCACGTGGTTTACTTCGCATTCGCCCACTTTTGTTTTGGCCCCAAATTCCTTAAGGTCAATATTGGAGCCCAATTCAAGGGCGACCCCATTCATATTCAAGCCATTGATCCATTTTTCCTTGATCATGGTCGCCAAGTTCGCGGGAGTATCTTCAACAGAGGCAACACATTGTCCCGCAGATGTAAAACTCGTCGTCATCCCCCCCCAAGGAGAAGGAGTAGTAGAATAATAGCCAATGCTAGTTCCGTTACTCGAGTATGTGGTACCCTTGAAGTTCAACTTCCAATCAGTGGCATTGGAACATTTTGCGGCACCCTGGCTCAGCACCAAGGTCGTCGTACCAGTCATCATGGGGGTCATTCCCATGGTCTGAATGGTAATCAGGTTATAATAGGACTTAGGCGTTTCTGCCGGACCCGTAGGTGCAGCAAAACCCATACCGGCCCAGGCCAGCATGGTAAACAAAAATAAACCGATTTTTGTTTTCATAAAACCCTCAACTATCTTCTTCTATATGTAAAAATACCTTAAAATTCCCAAAAAAGATAGGGGGGTACCCCCAAAAACCTCGTGTCTGTGACATGGAACAAACCGGGCCAAGGCAAGCAAGTTCCGCGAAAAATGTGATTTAAATCAACTTATTGACTGTCAACGACTTACAAGCACCGATTTATCCATAAAAAATTTGACTTTTCACCATTATTCCTCTTGCCGACTGTTAAAACTATGTTATATTTAGATTACAAACAATTATATAAGGAGACACTCAAATGTTCAAGAAGATCGCACTCGTCGCAGCCATGGCTGCAAGCGCATCCTTTGCAACCTACACCTTCTTCCCGGTTGGCGACGCCAACAAGGGTGAAGCCACCATCGGCCCCAGCTACTATTGGCATGACGACTGGTCCATGATGCAAATCAACGCAAACGTCAAGTACAACGTTATCCAGAACCTGGAACTTTCTCTCCAGGGTCTCGGCTACCAGCTCTGGAACGAAGACGAACACTGCGATGACAATGGAGCCAAGTGCCCCGATTCTGACGGTCTGCTGGCCATGACCATTGGTGCCCGTTACCAGTTCATGCCCATGCTGATTGCAGCTTTGGACATTAAGGTTCCCCTGAGCTCTGAAGATGCCGTTGGTGGCAAGTATGATCCGCTTGGTTTCTATGGCGCAATCCAGTATACTCAGGAACTCGTCTCCAATCTTTACATTGGTTCTGAACTCGGCCTTACCTTCGACCTTGAGGACGAAGACCTTTCTCATGGTCTGGTATTGACCTTGCAAGCTGAATTGGACTACAGCATTGCATCCATCGGTCTGACTCCGTGGATTGGCTTTGCATTCAACTACAAGCTGACCGACGACGAATATTCGGGCGTGGGTAAGTGGGAAGATCACTCCGGCGACAACGGCTTCACCATTTGGCTCGGTGCACAGTACGACATCAACACCATGTTCGGTGTCAAGGCTAACTTCGTTATCAATACCGGCGACTCTATGGGTGCATTCGGTGGAGACAACAAGGCTAAGGGTGTCAACGGCGCTCTCGTCATCCGTTTCTAACCGCTTGTAAACAGCTATTTACTGCCCCGGACAAAACAGTCCGGGGTATCTTTTTTTTACACCCCTAACCAAAGTTCTTTTACTAAATTGTAATTCAAAACTTTTTCCAAGGAGTCTGGAATGTTCAAAAAAATCGCACTCGCAGCGGCCCTCGTTTCTAGCGCCGCTTTTGCAACTTGGGACTACTACCCCGTTCTCGAAGGCGGCAAGGGTTCCGTTAAGGGCAACCTCTATTATAACTGGGACCACGATTGGTCTAACGCCGGCCTCGGTATCGGTGTTCGCTACAGCGTCATCTCCAACCTCGAAATTTCCTTGCAGGATTGGGGCTACCAGTTCTGGGGCGAATGGGACTGCAGTGGCTGCGTGAACGGCGGTAGCGGCCTTCGCGACCTGACTATCGGCGCCCGCTATCAGTTCGACCCCATGTTCAGCGGTTTTGTAGACCTTATTCTACCCGTCGGCAATGACGATGTCGATTACAACGGCATCAGCCACACAACTCCTCCTTCTAGCGAAGAAATCGCCCTCTATTTGGGCGGCCAGTTCAGCATGCCGATCAAGGAGGCTCCGGGCCTCAAGTTCGGAACCGAAGCAGGCCTTTTCTGGGGTTTTGAACACGACAACAATGAACGCGGTTTGGAATTGCACATGGGCGGCGAAATCGCCTATACCGTTCCGAACACAGAAATCACACCGCTCTTCGGCTTGCAACTCAAGTTCCGCCTTACCGAAAGCACTTGGGAAGACAACGGCGTCGAAGTGGGTGGCGACGACGACGGCGACCACCAGATTATCATCTGGCTCGGATGCGGTATCTACGTGATCCCGAAACAGTTGGAAGTCACCGGCAAGCTCTTTGTTCGTAGCGGCGACCATGACAACATGGGCGGCGACGCAACCGGCCTGTACGTCGGTGCCGAATTCTACTTCTAATTCTTAGAAGAACGCGAAAAAAAAATTAAGGCGTGCTGATATTTCAGCACGCTTTTTTCAATTGTCATGCCCGCGCAGGCGGGGAATGACCCATTCTACTGTCTACTTGATATCGTATTCGGGAATCGGGAGGGATTCGCCGGCCTTCATGGCCTTGTCAAGCGCTGCGGACTTTGCCGGATCGAGCCACCAGTAAACCGGGATGGCGTCTTCGCGGTTAAAGCGGTCCAGCACCTTTTCGGGCGTGCCGTAGCGGTTCCAGTAAAGAATGCGGTGGTGGTCGCATTGCCACATCAACACGTACGGCACGATTTCAGAGAGACGGTTGTCGAGTGCCTTCAAGATTTCGTTACGCTTGGCCAAGTCGAATTCAGTCTTCTGCAAGTTGATAAGGCTATCCACCACCTTGTCCTGCACGCCGGCGAGGTTGTTCGTACCCTTCTGCAGTGCGGTTGCCGAAGACCAGCTTGCTTCCGGGTCGCGGAGACGGCCTGCGCCCCAGTTCACCCAGTAAAGGTCAAAGTCAGCATCGTCCAGGCGCTTGCGGAGCGTGCTCTGCGACATCTGTTCGATAGTCGCCACAACGCCCACCTTCTTCAAGTCTTCCTGGAAAAGCGTGAGGTGGCGCAAGTCTTCTTGGCTCGTGATAAAGTTGATGGCAAACGGTTTGCCGTCTTTTTCAAGCACGCCCTGAGCGTTCACCTTGTAGCCAGCCTCAGCAAAGAGGGCGCGGGCGCTGTCGGGGTTAAAGGTGTAAAGCGGAGCCGTCGGGTTCTGGTTGTTTTCCCACAAGTCCGGGTAGTAGCTGTTCAGTAAGAAATACTGGCCGAACATATACTTTTCGTTCATGGCCTCGCGATTCAGGAGCATGCTCAAGGCGCGACGCACGCGAACATCCTGGAACTGGGGCTTGCGCAAGTTGATTGCCATACCCTGGAAACCGATCGGTTCCTTGTTGAAGATGCGCTGCTTTACAGCCCAGCCTTTCTTGACGGCATCGAAGTCCGTCTGTTTCATCCAGATGCTGCTGGTGTAAATGGCGTAAGCGTTGAAGTCTTGCTTCTTGAAGGCTTCGAGGGCCTTCGTCTGGTCGTTCATAAAACGGTAGCGGATCTTTTCAAAATTGTACTTGCCGCGGTTCCAGTTTTTCTTGAAGCCCCACCAGTCGGCGCGGCGAGCAAGTTCTACATAGCGGTCTTCGCGGAAGGTCTTGATGATATAGGGACCGCTAACCACCGGGAAATCGTAGCGGATCTGGTTAAAGTCCTTGCCGGCCCAAGCGTGCTTCGGGAAGGCGAGCATGCCTGCGGCTTCCCAGAAGTTACCCCAGTGAGATTCCTTGGCGGTCATCTTGACCGTCAGGCTATCCACCACTTCGGGGCGGTCAAAGCGGCTAAGCCCCACCTTGAAAATCGGCGTCAGGTTCTTTTCGTCCATGATGACGTCGTAGTAGAACTGCACGTCTTCGGCGGTAATCGCCTTGCCGTCACTCCACTTGGCTCGCGGGTCCACATGGAAGGTAAACGTCTTGCCGTCTTCGGACACATTCCAGCTGTCGGCGAGGATTCCCACTTCGCGGTCTTCAGTGCTATGCAGGCTCACGAGCGGTTCGAACATCATGCCCATGAGTTCGGCCGAGAAGCTGTTGTAGTCTTCCCACATGTTAAAGGACTTGGGCATTGCAGAGCCCCAGAGCGTAATCGTTCCGCAGGGGCGGGCATCCTTCGAGGCAATCGGGTCAAACTCGCCCGTGGCCGTAGAATCCAGCGGGAGTTCCGGGCAGTTCAAGTCCGCACTTTTCGAGCCCGCGCTCTTGGAGGCACCAGACTCGTTGCAGGCGGTAAGAGAAAAAGCCATCAGCGCCGCAGAGACAATTGCTGCGCCATAAAAACCCATTCTATTTTTTTCAATTTTCATTTTAACTATCTCGTATTTTTCGTACAAGATAGTTTAATTTGAGCTCGATAACTGCGGTAAGGATTCGTCGTAAGAGCTAATCGCCTTGATATTGAAGAAGCCTTTTTCACCGGCCGAGCCCTTAAATTCAAAGCCGACGATACGAGCCTTCTTTACCGCCTCTTCTGCAGCAAAGGCTTGCCAGCTCACGCACAAAGTCGTGTCCGTAGCGCTAGGCATTTCCACTCGCGGAATCGCGGATGCATCGGCATCGTCGCCAAGCTCCGGAACAACGTAAACATCAAACAACAATTCAGACGAGTAAGTCACGCAAAGGCCTCGCCATTCCGAAATATCGGCATACAGACCTTCATCGGCCACACTAAATGCAGCCCCCGCGCTAGGATTCGGAATAGAACCGCCAAACTCAACCGTTCCGCAGAAACCGCCGCAATAATCAACGACCGGGTCGTACGAATCTCCGGAATACTCATTTCCCATTTCCACAGGGAACATAATTTTAGACGTGCCGCCGTCTTCGTCGTCACCCCAAGTGAACCAGAAACCAGAATCTTCGCTCCCGGTATTCACCTTATACACACCGGCATCACCATCCCAAAGAATGACAGGTTTAACATCAATATCCACCGGCACCGGCGTAACATTAATCGTTCCGGAGCTCATGGATACGTCCGACACAGTCGCGGAGCTTATGCCTTGCTGAATGGAAGAACTCGAGACCTGCTCAACAGAGGAACTGCTTACGCCCTCGGCAACGGTATTTTCTTCAATGGAAACTCCTCCGGCAGTTTTATTGCTTTCAGAACAAGCAATTAGTCCGAGCGCAAAAACACCCGTCAGAATTTGAGCAGTCTTCTTCATCTTTGTCCTCCCGCCACATCAGTGGATCTACCTTAAATTTAAACAACTTTATCGGTAACCACGCGCCACTCGCCCGGATTTAAACCACCTAGCGAAATATTGCCGATTTTCACGCGAATTAGGCGAAGTGTCGGGAACCCTACTGCCGCGGTCATGTGGCGGACCTGGCGATTTTTGCCTTCGATGAGCGTGAGACGCACCCAGCTCGTGGGAATGTTCGCGCGAAAACGTACCGGCGGATTGCGGGGCCAAAGCCAGTCGGGTTCTTCAGCAATTTCTGCCTTGCAAGGTTTGGTATGATAGCCCTTGATGTCTACCCCTTTCGCAAGTTTGCGCACCGCCTCTTCGGTAATCTGGCCGTCTACTTGTGCCAAGTAGGTACGCGGGTGCTCAAATTTCGGGTCCAGCAGTTTCTTGATTAACTTGCCGTTATCCGTCAGCAAGAGCGCGCCCTCACTATCGTGATCCAAGCGCCCAGCCGCATACACTCCCGGCGGGAACCCGAACGTATCGAGCGCTGCATGGCCCGATTCCGGCGTGAACTGGCTCAAAACGCCAAAAGGTTTGTTAAACAAGATAACCGTGGACATCACGACGAAAGGTAGAAAAACACGCCCTCTGTCATTCCGGCCCAAGCCCGCCCTGAACTAGATTCAGGGAGCCGGTTCCTTTCTACTTCAGCAAATTTCATTTACTTTACTATATTATCTCGCATGAAAATTTTGGTTACAGGTGCAGCAGGTTTTATTGGTTCCAAGCTCATGTTCATGCTTGCAGAACGCGGCGATGAAGTTGTAGGCCTCGACAATATTAACGACTATTACGATGTACGCCTCAAGTACGGCCGCCTCCGCGAAGGCGGCATCGAGCAGCCCGGCGACAACTTCGCCTACGGCGCCATGGTTCAAAGCACCAAGTACATGAACTGCCGATTTGTAAAGATGGGCATCGACGACAAGGAACCGCTCGACAAGCTCTTTGCCGAAGAAAAGTTCGACAAGGTCGTGAACCTCGCCGCCCAAGCAGGCGTGCGCTACTCCATTACGAACCCGTATGCTTACCTGCAAAGCAACCTGGTCGGTTTTCTGAACATTCTGGAAGCCTGCCGCCACAACCAAGTCAAGTATCTCGTGTTTGCCTCGTCGAGTTCCGTGTACGGCCTCAACAGCAAGGTGCCTTACAGCGAAGATGACAAGGTCGACAATCCGGTGAGCCTGTACGCCGCCAGCAAGAAGAGCAACGAGCTCATGGCCCACAGCTACAGCAAGCTTTACAACCTGCCCGTCGCGGGTCTACGGTTCTTTACCGTATACGGGCCGTGGGGACGTCCCGACATGTCGCCCATGCTTTTTGCCCGCGCCATTTCCAAGGGCGAACCCATCAAGGTATTCAACAACGGCGACATGATCCGCGACTTTACCTACATCGATGACATCGCCGAAGGCACCATCCACACGCTGGACCATGTGCCCGATGCCGCCAAGTGTCCAAACAACGTACCCTACAAGATTTATAACATCGGCTGCAGCCACCCCATAAAGCTTATGGACTTTATTGCGGAAATCGAAAACGCTTACGGCGAGCCTGCCAAGAAGAACTTCTTGCCCATGCAGCCCGGCGACGTGTACCAGACCAACGCCGATACCACCAAGCTCGAAACAGAATGCGGCTACAAGCCCCACTGGAGCCTGCACGACGGCATCGCCGAATTCATGAAGTGGTACAAGAGCGACAAGAACCCGCTGAAGTAGCAAACCATAAACCGCAAGCGCTTTAACTAAAAACAAAAAACGGACTGCTCAACGCAGCCCGTTTTGTTTAAAAGCAAAATTCAATAGGACTATAAAATTGACATATTTTACTTGCATGTCGGTGTGCCGCCAACAAAATTCGCAGCAACATTATCTCCATTGAATTGAATGTACCATCCGCCATCTTTTTTCGTCAGCGGATCAAAATATGACGACCAGTCAAACCAGCTATCACAGAAATCCGTGCCATTAACATTAACGCAAAGTCCTGCATACGCTCCAAGAAAAGTTCCTGCAGTCTTCGTAAAATAGCATCCCTGCTTATTTGACCCATTCCATCCAGTTTTTATAACATTATCACATCCACTAGAACATGTACAATGACATTCACCCTCGTCATCCGTTTCCTCCTCATCGTCATCATCCGACACAAATGTCACGTTGAAATTGCAAGAGGTTGTTGCCGTACCACGAGTCAGCGTCAATGTATGTTCCACAGGACCACCCGTTCCATTAACGTTATAGAAAGAGATTGATCCACTAGTATAATTTGACCCAGAGCCATCTGTTGTTGCAGGCGAAATAGAATACGAGCAGCCGTCGCTACAACCCGTAACAGACGGTGTTATGGAAATAGCCGTTCCCGGGTTTTGATTGGTAACTGCAGTCGAAGAACAAGAAAGTGTACTGGTGTCATCGTCATCGTCATCATCGTCGTCATCGTTATCGCCACCATTATTGTTGTTGCCAGATCCGGCAATAGTCCAAGACGGCGAACAACTTGTAACAGCAACGCCATTCAGAGTCATGTTAATATGATACGTGACATCCGAAGATTGCTGAGCGATCGTGGGCAAAGCAACGCTATAGCTCGTACCGGTTCCTGTTCCAGTCGGTGAGAAGCCGGCAATTACATTTCCAAGCGCATCGGAAGCACCAAGCGCAACAGACCACGAACTTCCATCATTTGCAGGAACAATTGTCGCCGTAAATGATCCATTCGATATTGCACATTCCGACACGCTTGCCGGAGAAGCCGCCACCACATCAAAGCTGCCGCAATTCTTAGATTTTCCCATCGATTCAATGGTATAAGCATACGAAGTCGCGCTAAGCGCAGTCGCCGTGTTCACTGGAGGCGTCCACGTGTCACTGCTTCCTGACTGAGAACCTTCTGCCGTCGTAACAGGACTCGTCGACAGAGATAACGTATATGGGCAACCTGTCGAAGGACAGTTCGCAATGGAATAGCTAAGAGTCGGAACCCCCTGTCCCTGAACAGCAGTTCCAGAAGCGACGCTGCAAGTAATTTCTACCGGCGAATAGCTTGCCGTCGGAGAACACGTTACCACGTCATCAATCAAATTCTTTGCCGAAATGGTGAACGTGATTTCTTGAGTAGAATTATTCTCATTCAACCTTTCATAGAATCCGGCATCCGGTATAGTGAATACACCATCAGAGGGACACGTCAATTCAGCATGGTTCGTAACATCAATACTCGTGCTGTTAACAGAGATGGAACAGCCATTCTCCTTGGCACCGGCAATATTATTGATATTGGCGGTAACCACCCACGATGTTCCGTTATAGCGAGCAGAACAATTCGAAAGGCCCAAGGCATAAGGGCATGTCGTTCTTGCCGATTCAACCGTGAAACCGGCATCACCGACGACTACGATTGCCGTCACATGTTCCGGATCAAAACCATCTGCATTCGACATAATTTCGACACTCAGAGAATGCTCCCCTTCATACGACAAAGTCGAAGGCAAACTCTTATGACCATTGACATCCTTCAGACTGACAATCACCTGTCCACCGTTGCTCAAACCGGCGATTCTGATGAAGAACGTCGCTTCTCGCATGTTGATTCCATCTGTACTTATATCAATTGTATTTTCGCCAGCCGACGCATGATAGGTTTCGCTCAACAGGCTGCCGTAATTATTCGTACAAGGAATAAGTTCGCCAACCCAGAAGGATTCACAACTAATTGCACTTGTTCCCAAACTGGTAGACACCCCTGTCGGGCAAGTAACAGTCACCTTGGCATCCTTGTTTTCAGGGCCATGGGCGCCTTCTTCTGTAAAGTTATAAGTAGAGCTTGTCAACTTATATCCATAATTCGCGTCAGAGATCTGATTCGAAACGTTATCGCTTCCGTTATAGAAATAATCGGGAGTACAGTTGTTTTCGGTAAACCAGCTAGAAATATTCACCCACGGCGTTACATCTGTATTGATAGGTACAAGTCCACCAAGATAATTCGCCTTGAAGGAACAGTGAACCGTCGGTATATCCCAGCAACCTTCACCCGGGTAAGAAGAGCTTTCCCATCCGATATCGTAAAGCGAGTAGGCATCATCTGACAGTTTCATGCCGACATACTTATTGTTCATCGAACTGTATCCAGAAACATCCATCGAAACCGTTTCAGTTTCGTCGCCAATAGTCACAACGATTGTGAGCATATTATCTTGCAGAATCAGCTGAACAACCGCACGAGTATTACTCGTGATAGTAAATTTTTTAGACATATACTCCCAACATCCGTTAGAGTTGTTTCTTCCTTGGCCATTATCTTTACAGACATGGAGAACCAAATCTTTATTCTTTGAACCATAAAGGCTGAATGTCGTATAGTCCGTCGCATCTTCATTAGAACGGAATATCAAGCCCGAGTTCAAGAAGATATTACTGCTACTATTTTGCGCCATAGGAACAGTCATCAAGGCGCTCATCGTGCCATTCGGCCCAGCTTCCTTAGAACTCAAGATAACCGTCTGTCGACCATTACTACTGTTTTGGTTTCCGTTGCCAACATTTCCCTGTGAAATCGAGCCTTCGCTCGAATTTATAATCGGAGCCACATTTTCGTTTTTATTCGAATTTCCGTTACCATTATCCTTATTTTTATCCTTATCTTTTCCATTTCCGCCACCATTTCCATTACCGCTATTGCCATAAATCAGTTGCCATTCTTCTGAAATGGATCTCACAGAACAAGGCGGATTGGCACAGTTGGCAATACAATGAGTATTTGCACCCGTACAGAAGGCGGCCAAGCCAGCAAAATCTTCATAGAAGCAATGTTTATCCACATCGTTGAACGTTGCCGTCACCGTATTATTGCCTTGAATCTTTGGTATCGTATAAGACTCAGATGTATAGCCATCAGAAGAAGTGCAATCGGTCCCAGAGCAATGCCAATACGAGAACTTGTCACTCACATCGTTTTCGTACTCTACCTTTACAGCGTACCCAGCATAAACGCTGTAAGTACAAGACGCATCAGAGCAGACCTGGTCAGGAGTGTCAGAGAACGCTCCATTTGAACTGATAAACACATTCAGCTTGGTGTTATCCGAAATAGCACCCTTTTTACTCTCTTTATTGACGGTCAGCGAATAAACCTTGCGTTTCAGCGATGCATACAAGTCATAGGTTTGTTCATCTTCGGCCTGAGCAATCCTATTGTTGTCCACCGGAATAATCAATTCGCAGTAATTAGGAACATTGGAGGCCCCGACAAGCGAAATAGCCATATTCGTTCCGCAAGTCCATGCGTTGTTCCTATTGCTCGATGTAGGATCTTTTATCTTACAGTTCAGGCCTTGGGCCTTGACCCATTCTCCCGTAACAAGGTCATCGCAGTCAGGCAAATTGACCTTGCTGGCATAGCCATTGTTCGCACAATCTTCAGCATAGATTGTACAATACTGAGCAATAGATTTTCTTTCAATGTCGGCATAACCCGTCAAGAACACTTTTTCAATATTCGGAGTGCCAATCGTACAGCCTTCGCAAGGAGTTATCAACTGGAATACGACTTCACCTCTTGCCGCATCCGATGCCAGAGACACCGTAAACAAGGGCTTGTGTATTGTCGTCGTTGCCGAAGGAACAGCCGTCACCTTGTAGAGTCTGCCACTAGAATTGCCGCGCAATTCGACACCAGCCTGAGGCGTAACCGTCCAGCCACTCGGAATCGAAGAAACCAATACATCCACCTCAATATTACCGTGGCTGAACTGAGGAATCTCCAGAGAAACCGTTGCAGGCGTTCCCGAATTCACTTCTGCTTCAGGATCGACAAAATGCACCGCAGGATCGAGGCCAGACAATCCATCGACCACCACATAGAACGGATTATCGCCATACTCGGTACTTCTATACTTACAGTTGTATATTCCCTTGGCGATTTTATTTCCATCTTGATACAAGAGTCCCGTTGTATTAATGGAGCCCGAAGTACAGGTTACATTGGCCGGATTCTTAACCTCTGTAGCACCGTTCAAATTGACGACATTATAGTAGTCGCTCAGTCGGCCCACAGGGTTCTGCGGCAAGTAAATCACACGCGGCAACACCAACACCGAGGCAGCAATCGTTTCGTAATGATCTGCCGCAGGATTCGCCTCTGTAGTCGCATGCTGAGACACCAAAGAAATTCCGAGCTGAGGAGCCGTTGCAATATGATAGGTGTCATAACCTTGAGGCGTTTCAGACGAAGCGCTTGTCGGTGTCGCGGCCGAAGAAGACGAGGTAACCGTTCCACCGCAAGGAACATCATCACTATTACAGATAACACCCGCATCCAATAGCGTCTGAACAACATCCGGGCTATAAGTAAGCGTAGCATCTTTCAAGTCAGCTTTAGCACAGGCCGTAGCCGGAGAATAAATGGTTCCGGTCAAGTTCAAATCAGCCGATTCGCCAATATCACCCAGGGTATAAATAAAGGTATTCTTTGCATCCTTCTGAATGTACCTTGC
This sequence comes from uncultured Fibrobacter sp., assembly GCF_900316465.1. NCBI lineage: Bacteria > Pseudomonadati > Fibrobacterota > Fibrobacteria > Fibrobacterales > Fibrobacteraceae > Fibrobacter > uncultured Fibrobacter sp. The sequence goes on from NZ_ONDD01000001.1 coordinate 85,314, forward strand.
GCCTTTTTTCAGATAATAGAACACAAAGGCATCGTCTGCAACATTGAGAAGACCATTCTGACCCGGCTGAAGGATATCTTCGACAACAATAATGTATTTACCCTTGAGCTCCAACGATTCTTGGGTATAGTTTCCATCTGTACTAGTCAAGTCAACGACAAGGAATCCATTGTACAAACGATCTTCATGTTCGGTTTCATTTTCAGTATAGCAATCATTAAGTGTCTTTGTAAAGCCCGACTGCGGCCAACTCGTGATATTGGCAGCGCAACCCAAACCTGCATAGCTGATAAACTCGTCGTAAGCAGTAATCAACGGATCGTTTACCACAAATTTAGAGCCCTCGCAACCATTTTCTTCTTTCCACAAGGCAAAACATTTTTCCTTTACTTCGTCTGCACAATTAAAGGGCTTAGAAGACACATTACGGGAAACCGTTCCCTGCGACGTGAACCAAGGCGACACTCCACATTCAGGGCGCCATGCAGTGCCATAGCCGCAATAGGGCGAGCCAGTGATTTCATGCCCTTTGTGGTTCAACAAGCGATAAAACTGTCCACCCGTTCCAGTAACATGAACCGCACCAGCAATATTTTCATTTGTATGAGACGAGTTGGTATATCGCGTATCTTGACTGTTTACAGAAGAATTGACAAAATATCCAAGAATGTCTTTATGCCAATGGGAATCTGTATAGGTGCCAAAGTCAACTGTCTTTGCACCATCCGGCATATAATAGATATAATAAAGATCATCAGCAGCAGTATGTTGCACATACGGATGATAAACTTCATTAGACCAATAGTCGCTATTGCAAGCGTTATCAGAGCACGATCTTGGCTTGTCCGTTGATTCAGTAAAATGAATACTATAAAGATTATCTACATAATCTTGAGATGGATAAGCAGTCTTTATATAAACCTTAGAATTTGTTTTGTTACCCAAGATAATCTTACTGGCATCACTATAGTTGTCACTGGTGGTGACTTTATTATAACTGCTACAAGAAATAAGATCCGCATCGCCAAAGGCACACGTACGCGTACCATCCTTTCTCACTTTTTTGGTCATAATCTGGTACCATTGTTGCTCATAAGTCGCATTCAGACGCTTTACTTTATTGCGATCAAGCCATGCCCCATTATCTGCTGCACCGCAATGGCCCGTAAGCTTAACCGTTTCACAGGTTTTTGTGCGCCAATCGTCATTTCTACAAGCGCCAGCAGCCAATTCACCGCCCGCTTCACAAGTACATTCCTTGTAATAGCACTCGTATTCAACATTAGCACATGTACATGCATTAGCAGGAGCATCTATATTTCCATACCACAGGTTATTATTGCCCGGCATCCAGACATTTCCTTCGACTCGGAACACATCACTTGTTCCGCTGGAAACGACCATCGCATTTTCTGAAAGGCACAAATCCTTCTCGATAACGATTGCCCTATCAGACGCACTCTGGTTCGTTATCAAAGTTCCATTCACCGTTGCACTTCCGGCAATATTAATAGAACCGGTTCCACCATGTTGGACCTTTCCTTCAAAGTAAACATCGCCCGCGGCATCTTTTAAAAGGCCATCAAAATTTCCACCCACATACAGTTCTTTGGTAGAAAAGCCATTGTTTTCAGAAGATACATTTCCGCCTACACATGTCGTACCTCCGACATTTATGTTATTACCGCTGAGAGAAACATTACCTGTCACCACCCAGTTCTTAGTCACCACCGGAGGGTTTCCGTTCCAGTCGCCATTTACCGCAGCCGATGTCACCACCACCTGTGTTGAATGGAAACCGCCGCCATAATATGCGTAATCAAAATCCGTCGTACTGCTGTGTTTCTTTCCGGGCACCTTCACCTGATACAATCCGGTCACATTCAAAATGGCGACTTCACTATGTCTTGTGCCATTACGGGCTTGACCTGCAGACAAGATTTCCAGCTTGTAGACATTGTTTTCGGTCTTTACGCCAGTCAGCCAGACATCGTAAGTTTGCCCAGCCTTTGCCAGAGGACGCAATACAGAAGTCAACTGAATGGGCTTATTCGAATTTTCGAAAAACTGGCCAACGATACCACCCACATCATTAGCATGGTAAGTCATCCAGGCGCGGGCATTTTCGATACCCGCAAGAGAGCTCTGGTAAGCTTCGCGCTGCAACATACGGCTAGCGCTCGACCTACTTTCACTCGTAATCCATTTCCATGTAGCCGTTGCAGCAATAGTTGCAATCAGCATAAACAGCAAAACTGTAATTAAAGAAACGCCTGCTTTAGCAGCAATCTTTCGTTGGTCAAAAAACATATACTCCTCCTAGTCTCTGGGACCATTACTTGGAGTGGGTACAATCAAGGTAACGTCACCCGTTTCGCCACGGCCATCGCCGTGAGCGCCGCGACTAACGCTCATCCTCAATCGAAAAGCTTTAACATTTTTCTTTTCAGAAACAGCAATAGTGGATGCGACGAACTTATAGTTAGAGCTTTCTACCTTCTTAAACACGACATCATTAAACTGGATTTTTCCACTTGCCGCCACAGGCGAATAAGTGGAGAACGTAAAAGCAATACAAACATCGTTAACCGCTTCCTTGACCGAGAATCGCATGGTACGCTTACCAGCAGAGGCACCGCTCATTGTCGGCGGGAAGAAAAGGAAGTCATTGATTTGGGCCGGACGCTTACCGTCAGCAATTTTTCTGAACCCGACAGACATGTGGTCTCGTCCAGGAACAAACATTCGGCTAACGTCATCGCTTGCAAAGGGCATCGAGAACGAAAGTTCATATTCCACATCGGGCTGTAACGAGAACCTGGAACATTGCGCATTCCAAACGGCCGTTGTAGAATTCTTTTCGCCCAAGAACACCTGGTTACCAAGTTTCTGGTTCAGCAGCGGTGCCTCATTTTCAAAATCGTAATTAGTGGCAAAGCCAGTCAGGGCAACGCTTGTTCCTCCTTCTACAGGAGTCACCGTCAAGAACAAGAAATCGCCTTCGCCATATCTTGGAATCAACTTGAATTCCTTATTTTCTGTAGCAGGGGGAACTGCAGGAGCCGGGAATATAACCGCTGCCGCAGAGGTCGCCCCCGGAGTAGCCGGCATGACCTTGAAGGTATCTACTCCCGTAGCCATTTCAACCGTTGACGGTTCATCGTTCGGGCACGAACTTGACGCAGTACCTTCGACGGTCTTGCAAGAACGATAGAGCGTTTTGCCTTCCGTTTTCCAGACCACAGAATCCACCGCCTCGTAAGCGCCAGCATCGGTATAGCGGACTCGCTTGAACGTCAACATGTCATGGGCAGCATCAATAGCCGTAACTGCATAAGAAGAAGAATCCTTCAAATCGTTATCGCTATTCGTAGGATCCATATACACACGCGGATACAGCCCATAGGTAGTCACATCCAAAGAAGCTTTTGCCCCAAGCTGAGCCGCATCTTCCTTAAAAAGCGTTCCGACATTTTCAGCTTCTTGCGATGCCTTCAACATGTTCTGGGTACGTACGCGGAACTTGGTCGAATTGCTAAAAGCCTCACCGGCAATCAGCACGATGATACCAAGAATGGCCATATAGACCAACAATTCCATGAGGGTAAAACCGCGTTTCATCTGATTACCCCAGAAATCGTGATAGACTGCGTTGAGTTTTTAAAATCCCAGTTGACCTTGACATCAAGGCGTTTGGCATAAACGTGTGCCACCGTTTTTTCAGAAGTTTCGGTAGCATTCTCTGAATACTGGGTCTGATTGCTCGACAAATAATCGGCATCAGACGACACGGTTACCACGGCCTTGTATTCAACCTTCATTTTGTTGGGTAGAATTCCAGGCTGTCCGTCCCATTCACGAATCACCTTGATGGTATCGGGCTCCAAGGCTCCTGCGCCACCTGTTTTTGCCAAGGTCAGGCAACCGGCGCCACAAGAAACAAGTTTGTCGTCAGACAATTCAGCAATGCCCCTTGCGCTCAAGGTGTCGATAATCTGCTGGGCCACTTCGGTCGCACCGTCGCGACCACGAATACGGAGAAGGGCGTCACGATTGCCACTCTGCAAATTCATGACAGCCATATACAAAAAGCCGAGCACGGCAGCAGCGATTAGCACCTCTGCTATACCAAAGCCGCGCTTGCCCTGCGGGCGCAACTTTCCATATAAAGTTTTGTCCAACATCCGTACTCCACCCAAAAAAAGACTACAAGTCCATCCAATCTGCTCCGTTTGCAGTCACATCGTTTCCGATTTTCCACTGCGGACGAACAGAATTGGACGTTTTAAGCTTTCTCGCCGCGCCAAAAAGTTGATCATTGCCATGCTGAATGCAAATAGCCCCTTCAACCGGTACAGCGGAAAGACCCGTTTTCGGTTTAAAGAAGCGCTTGTCCACTTCGCCAGTAGTCAACAAATCAGGAACACCTGCCGGCATGCCGCAAGCGGACATTGTCGTAAACTTATTCGGGTAATCAATCACCAAAGAATCGATACGCGTTCCGTGGCATTCTGTCTTGGAATCCACCTTGTAAACAAGAATTTTTTGATCGCCACTCTTGGCTAGACAAATTTCGGCAGACATGCGGATTGCTTCATTACCCACTCGTTCAATAAAAGCGGACGTATTGACAGCAGCATCTTTAATGCGGGCATTCGCAACAGCTCGCTGCAGACCTACAACACCCATCGTCGAAAGAATGCCCATGATAACGACAACCACCAGGACTTCGACTAGGGTATAACCCGCCTTTTTTGCGCAAGTTTTTTGCTTAGCAAACAGCATAATCCTACCTTACATAACCTCAGTTAAAGAACAAAAATGGGTTCTTTGGGTTGCCAAAAATAAGCTTTTTCAGCAGTCCAATTTTAAAATAACTTATTTTTTTACAAAACGTTCGTAAAAATAAGCAAAGTGGCGAAATAACGTAAATTTCGCCATATTTTTGTAAACTTTCAATAAGAAACGTGTTTATTCTCACGTTTCAAAGGAAAATAAGTTTTTTGCAAGTTTATTTGGTGTAGTAGCTTATGCCACCCGTTGTGCCCCAATGCCAGCCGGGGAGCTCGCCAACGATATTGGAGGCGCCCAAACGGACTTCCCAATGTTCATTTATGCGGTAGCCGGCAGTAACGTATTCTGTTACGACAAGCGGGAAGTCGAATTCAGACACCGTGCCACTCGATCTAGAAACATTGTCGTCATCATCTCCAGGATACGAGGGGTCAGGCCGATATACGTTTACCGAGAAATTCAGCGAGAAGGGGCCATAATAGGCACTGGCGTACCCGCCATAGGTAACGACCGTTCCCATGCCATTTGATGATTCAAACGGGTATTTGTCTAGATGGTCCGCACCAAAGAAGGTATCGCAATCGTATGATGTTCCCGAATAATTGAATTTGCGGAAGTACATCCACATACCTAGCGAGCCACCCACTTCAAAATACTTGGTGTTTATGCCTAAAAGAAGACTGCTGTACAATCCTTTATTGAGAGCAAAAGTAAGGCCCCAAAGGAAGAGATCTTTTTTGCTGATGTAATCTAAAGAAGCTTCTACGTACGGGTACATCATTTTGTAGGTACCGTCTACTTTTTCTTTAACTTCTTCGGATTTAAAATCCTTGCACTTGTTAAGATCGCTACAGCCGCTCAAGCTGTTTCTGAGGCCGTGAAGTCGTTCCTTATCTTGCGGGCCAGCGTGCACATTTGCAGACAGGCGAACGTTAGCCGTATTAGGTTCTTTATAGTTACCCGCACCGCGGATTTCGGGAGCAGCGGGAGTTTCCATTTCAAAGGCTTCTACATGGGCATAATGGCTCGTATAACCACAGCCTACGAGAAAGATAGAACTTAGCAGAAGGACGCATAAATGTTTCATACTCCATTAAAGATAAATTCATTTTGAGCAAAAAAGACAAAAAATTGCGATTTTTGCGACAACTTGTAAAAAAAGGTGATTAAAGACAAAAAAGGCCCCGCTACTTTTAGGTAGCGGGGCGATTCCGACCAACGCCGGGAAAACAGTTAGGCCTTAACAGTCGTAAACGAGAAAGCTTCGCCGTCGGCATCGTTGGCTTCGAGGCCATCGGCAGCGGCAGCCCACTTGATAGCGACAGCTTGGGTCTCGCCGGCGATGTAAGCTTCATTCTCCGCGACAGCCTGCTTGAAGACGTCACTTGCAGAGAACAGCGTCACTTCAATCTTGTCGGAGATAGCGTAGTTCTGGTCCTTACGGCGGTTCTGGATGCGGTTCACGAGTTCGCGGGCCACGCAGGCGCGGCGGAGTTCGTCCGTGATCTTCAGGTCCAGAGCCACGGTGAAGTGCTGGTTGGCTTCCACAGCCATGCCGTCGGCCACGATGCGGTTGAGCATGAGGCAGTCGGCACCGACTTCACCGAAGTCGAACTTGATGGTTTCGCCATTCTGCAGAGCCTTGATTTCGTCAACCGAGAGGCTGTTGAGCTTGGCGGAAATCACCTTCATGTTCTTCGCGTAATCCGGGCCCTTCGCCTTGATAGCGAGGAAGTTCGGCTTGGCGGAGAGCTGCACGAGCTTGGTTTCGTCTTCGAGGAACTTCATTTCGCGAACGTTGAGTTCTTCGAGGATCAAGTCCTTCATGGTATCGGCAACGTCCTTTTCGACCTTACCGTGAGCAACCACCGTCATGCTGGCAATCGGCATACGGTTCTTTACGTTGTTCGTAGCACGAATCACGCGGCCCATTTCAACCATGCCACGCACCATGGCGATGCGTTCCACGAGGGTTTCGTCCATGAGGGACTTGTCGGCGCTCGGGAATTCGCAGAGGTGCACGCTCACCGGGGCGTTGGCGTCCACTTCGCGCACGAGAATCTGGTAGATTTCTTCGGCGAGGAGCGGGAGGAACGGAGCGAGAATCTTGGAGAAGTCGACGAGCACCTTGTACATGGTAGCGTAGGCGGCGTTCTTGTCGCCATCGTTTTCGCTCTTCCAGAAACGGCGACGGCTGCGGCGCACGTACCAGTTCGTGAGGTCATCGACCGCGGCAATCACGGCGGGCACCACGTTATACAGGCGGTAAGCCTTCATTTCAACTTCGACCTTGGCGGCCAAATCCTGCAAGGTTGCAAGCATCCAGCGGTCAAGTTCGTTGTCGCTCTTGACTTCCTGACCCGGCTTCCAGTTGAGTTGGCCCTTGGCGGCGTCGGCATTGTGGTTAGAAACAAAGAATGCCACAGCGTTCCAAAGCGGGAGCATCACCTGCTTCACGATGCCCTTCACGCCTTCTTCGCTGAAGCGGAGGTCTTCGGCCTTCAAAGCGGCGGAGTTGATCATGAACAAGCGGATGGCGTCGGCACCCGTGCGTTCGATAAGATCGTTCGGGTCCGGATAGTTGCGCTTGGACTTACTCATCTTGGAACCATCTTCGGCCAAGATAATACCGTTCACAATCACGTTCTTGAATGCCGGCTTCTGGAACAAAGCGTTAGAAAGCACGGTCAACGTGTAGAACCAACCACGAGTCTGGTCGAGGCCTTCGGCAATGAAGTCAGCCGGGAAGCTGCGTTCAACGAGTTCCTTGTTTTCGAACGGGTAATGGCGGCTAGCATACGGCATAGAACCGGATTCAAACCAGCAGTCAAAAACTTCAGGCGTGCGGCGGTAGACCTTGCCGTTCTTTTCGATGGTGAGCTTGTCCACAAAGTGCTTGTGCAAGTCATCGAGCTTCACGCCAGTGAGTTGCTGGAGTTCTTCGATAGAACCCACGGCAATCATGTCGCCGTCGTCAGAGAGCCACACCGGAATCGGCGTACCCCAGAAACGGTTACGGGAAAGGTTCCAGTCGCGGGCGCCTTCGAGCCACTTGCCGAAGCGTCCGTTCTTGATGTGGTCCGGAACCCAGTTCACAGTCTGGTTGTTTTCGACCATCCATTCCTTCAAAGTTTTGGTCACGCCGTCCTTGCTTGTGACAGGAGCATCAATCTTCAAGAACCAAGTCTTGAGGGCGCGGTAAATCAGAGGAACGCCGGTACGCCAGCAGTGCGGGTAGCTATGCACAATCGTGTCCTGCTTGAACACGCGGCCCTGTTCCTTGAAGAAGCGGATAATTTCCTTGTCGGCTTCCTTAGCGCCAAGGCCCTTCCACATCGGGACCTTGTCCGTAAACTTGCCTTCGGTATCGAGCGGGTCGAAAAGGCCGAGGTCGAGTTCTGCGCCCTTCTGGAAGTCTTCTTCACCGAAGGAGGGAGCGGTATGCACGGCGCCAGTACCATCTTCGGTACTCACGTAGTCGGCGGGGTAAATCTTGTAGTGGCGGGACAGCTGGTCCGGCGTCACGAATTCGTCGGAGATACGGGAAAGCGGTTCGTAGTCCTTGCCCACGAGTTCAGAGCCCTTGCAGGTATCGACGATGTTCGGGTTCTTGAAATAGGCGGCGGTACGGCTTGCAGCAATCCAGTACTTCTTGCCATCCTGTTCCACAAGGTTGTAGTCCATGTCCGGGCCCACAACAATGCAGAAGTTAGAATAAAGTGTCCACGGGGTCGTCGTCCACACGAGGATGCTCGTGTCCTTGAACTTGGCTTCATCCGTGTTGAGCGGGAAGATGAGGGTCAGAGACGGGTCCTGACGGTCCTTATAACCCTGGTTCGTCTCGAAGTTCGAAAGCGGAGTAGCGAGAGCCGGGCTGTACGGCTGGATGCGGTAGCCCTGGTAGATGAGGCCCTTGTCAAAGCACTGCTTGAACACCCACCACACAGATTCCATGAAGTTCTTGTCCATGGTCTTGTAGCCCTTGTCGAAGTCGACCCAGCGGCCCATGCGGCGAACGGTCTTCTTCCATTCGCTCGTGTACTTGAGCACCTTGCCGCGGCAAGTTTCGTTGAACTTGTCGACGCCGAGCTTCTGGATTTCAGCAACGCCAGCGAGACCGAGTTCGTTCTGCACGAGAGATTCAATCGGAAGGCCGTGGCAGTCCCAACCGAAACCGCGCGGAACCTTCTTGCCCTTCATGGTCCAGTAACGCGGAACGATGTCCTTGATGGTACCGGCAAGCAAGTGACCGTAGTGAGGAAGGCCCGTTGCAAACGGAGGGCCATCGTAGAAAGTGTACGGTTCAGTTTCCGGACGGGAGTCCAGCGACTTCTTGAACGATTCATCCTTATCCCACAAGCCGAGCACACGCTCTTCTATTTGTGGAAACGACTCTTCTTTCTTTACTTCACGAAACATGGGTTACCTCAAACCCCGCGGCACCGCGCCACGGGCATTAAATTTTCGGGCGTAAAGATAGAAATTTTCAAAGTCAACCTTATTCAAAGCGCACGTTTTCGGGCCGAAAACGCGGGTGTCATACACTGTTCAACAGCATTTTAGCTCCATCCAACCAGTTTGGAATATTCCAAATTGGAATAAAAAATTCCTTTTATTTTGGTTATTTGATATGGCATTTTTTAGAACAAACAAATATATTGATTATCAATAACCAACCAAAACGGTAATGTTATGACAAATACAAATTCAAACCTCAGGCACATTGTGCTGATTACCCTATCTGCCGCAATCGGCGGATTCCTTTTCGGTTTCGACTCGTCCGTGATTAACGGCGCGAACGGAGCCTTGAAAGCCCACTTTCACGCAACGGATTATCAGCTAGCCTGGTCCGTTTCACTCGCACTGATTGGTGCTGCCATCGGTGCATTTTTTGCAGGTAAAGTCGCCGATGCATTCGGCCGTGTGCGTTGCATGCTCTTTGCCTCGGACTTGTTCCTGCTTAGCGCCATCGGGTCTGGCATTCCCTTCGGCATTCCTGACTTTATCCTGTGGCGTGTGATTGGCGGCCTCGGCATTGGTATGGCAAGTATCATCGCCCCGATTTACATTGCAGAAACAGCCCCCGCCCATTTGCGCGGACGCTTGGGCTCGATGCAGCAAATGGCCATCGTGATAGGTATTTTCGTGGCCCTGCTTTCAAACTACTTGATAGTGCGCATCGCAGGGTCTGCAAACGCCCCCATGATCGGCAATATCAAGGCTTGGCAGGTGATGTTCTGGGTCGAAATCATTCCGGCCGTGCTTTATGGCTACGCCGCCTGGAAACTTCCTGAATCGCCGCGTTACCTGGTTCACAAGGGTTACTTGGAACAAGCCAAGAAAGTGCTCGCCCAGATTAACCCTGAAGGCGTCGACAAGGAAGTCGAAACCATCCAGTCCAGCTTCAAGACCAAAAAATCTGCCAAGTTCATCGACTTGCTTGAAATTATTGACGGCAAGGAACGCATTTCCCCGATTCTGTGGGCAGGCCTCGGCCTTGCCATTTTGCAGCAGCTCGTGGGTATTAACGTGATTTTCTACTACGGCACCATGCTTTGGCAGAGTGTCGGGTTTGGCGAAAGCGATGCATTCCTCACCAGCGTGATTTCGAGTGGCGTGAACTTGGTCATGACTGTAGTCGCTATCATGCTTATCGATAAGATTGGCCGTAAGCCGCTCCTGTTGATTGGTAGTATCGGCATGGCCGTTACCTTGGGCACACTCGGTCTTTGCTTCATGAACCTCCAACCCGACGGAACCTTGCCAGGTGCCGCTCCGGTTATCGCCTTGATCGCCGCCAACCTCTACATTACCTTCTTTGCGGCAACGTGGGGACCGGTTATGTGGGTGATGCTCGGTGAAATGTTCAACAACCGCATTCGTACCGTCGCTATCGCTATTTGCGGTCTGGCACAGTGGTTTGCAAACTTTGTTGTCACTTGGACGTTCCCGGTGCTTACTGGCGAAGACGGCGTTGGCGTTGGACCGACCTACATGATCTACACCTTCTTCGCTGCGTTCAGTATCTTCTTTGTGGCAAAGTTCATTAAAGAAACCAAGGGTAAAGAACTCGAAGAAATGTAGCCCACGGCTACAAAAAAAAGTAGCCTTCGGGCTACTACGAACGATAAACAATTTACTCCTTCACACACAAACAAGAAGACCTCCGATTGAATCGGAGGTCTTCTTTAATTGCTTAGTTCAAGCTAGGATTACTTGACGTTCACCTTGGAGAGCTTGCCGTTCACGCGAACCAGGTAGATACCCTTGCTCGGGACCGTGACAGAAGCCTTGCCAGAAACAATCTTCTTGCCCTGGAGGGAGAACACTGCGATATCCTGAGTGCCGGCAGAGATGGTCATGCCAGAGACAGAGATCTTTGCAGCGGCCGGAGCAGCGGCAGCCTTGATAGCGATCGGCTGATCCTTGATCGTGATGCCGGTAATCTTGACCGGATCAACGACGTTGCCACTTGCATCGAGGAATTCAACAGACTTGATGGAAAGTTCACCGATACCACCCTTGGCATCCTTAACTTCCCACTTGAGGCCGGTAACAGCGGTAATGATTTCGCTGCCTTCCGGAGCTTCGTTCGGGTCAACCCAATCCAAGATACCACCAGCAAACTTGGCGTCCGGATCAGTAAAGCCCTTGAAGCCATAATCTTCCGGGGTCAGATCAAAGGTAGAAGCCTTATAATCGTCGCTATTCTTAATAAATGTACCCGGTTCAGCACCAGCCTGAGCAGTCTTTTCGTTGAGGATAGCCATACGGATCGGGCCAGAGCACTTCATCGTTACGCGAACAGCCTTAATGCCGAGGGTATTGAAGTTCACACCCTTCTTGTCGTTAGAGAGGAAGGACATGGCGATACCGGCAGACGGATACTTGAGAGTGCCTGCAGCGGCAGCTTCAGCAGACCAGTCCGGTTCCGGACCAATTTCCATAGAAGCTTCGGCGTAGATAGAACCGTCATCCTTGCGGTAGAGCGGAGAAGAACCAGAATCCGGAACCATCTTGGTACCGATATTGAGCTTGTCATGGTATGCGCCCCAGTTCCAGAAGCCAGAGAGACCCACAGTAGAATCCTTAATAGCCTGCTGTACACCGCCAATTTCGTTCACAGACGGAGCCTTGGACGGATCCGGAGTGAAAGCAGTGAAACCAGTCAGATTATAGAGGTTCGGCATGTTACCGGTCATGAGGAGGAGGTAAAGGAGGTTCAAAGTAGCCGGATAGTACTTTTCACCGGTAACGCCTTCACCGCAACCCTGAGCAGTTTCGCAGCTCGTGAGGGTAGAAAGAGCCTTATAGACCGTACCGAGATAAGCCTTAGCATCAGCAGCATCAACAGAAGACGTTGCAAGGCCGAGACCACCAGAGAAGGTAGAAGAAACAAAACGACGCTTGGTAGAGAGTTCCGGAGTACCATCAACATAATAACCGGAGTTCACGCCACTAGCGGTGTGAGTGGTCGGGATGAGCCAATCAGAAACCTTCTTGTTGAAGGCCTTTGCATCGGAGTTACCGTACCAGTAGAAAGCCCAAGCCATGCGCCACGGAGTACGGGCTGCGTCATCAAAGAAGCCTGCATCTTCGGTCTGGGCCACAGAAGCAGAAGTCTTGGTCGGCTTATGAGAGTTCCAGTCGCACCAGTCCGGGACGAGACCCGTAGAGGAGTTCTGGCAAGCCTTCAGGTCAGAAGCGGTGGTAGAGAGCACGTTTGCCCACGGACCAGAAGCGTCAACAGACTTGAAGAGTTCAAAGTTAGCGAGCGTACCGTAGCTCGGGTTAAAAGCATCGTTCCACTGGTTACCCGGCTTAACGTGGCCACCGTTAATATCGTTGGAGCCAATCCAAGAGATAATCTTCTTGGCGTCGCTCAAGTAGGAATCCTTGTTCCACTGCTTGGAAGCCATCACAAGAGCGAGAGCAGCGTCAACGTCTGCGTCAGTTGCAGAACCGGAACCGCCACCGTCACCAATGCGCCAGTTCATACCACCGCCGTTACCGCCGTTGGACGTCCAAACGCCATAAACCTTATCGAACATGGTCTGATCGTCCATATAGACGGCGATCAACATACCGTAAGCGATAGCTTCAGAAACGGTAGAACCGGTTCCTTCCGGTGCATAAATCCAACCATTGTTGGAGTTGTACCAAGCCTTTTTCCACTTCTGGTAGTGGGACTTGATCATGTCCGTATTGGCATATTCAATGGTCGTGCCGTTCGGATGCTTCATGTTCTGCGGGAAGGGGTATTGACCCGCAAAGGAGGAGGTTGCCGCCGTGAGAGCGAGCGCACCAATCGCTACTTTGAAAATGTTCTTCATAATTATTCCTTATTGATGACTTTTACACCCACTCGTAAATATAAAATAGAGACCATTTTACGGGAAGGTTTTATTTGTAATAATTCAGTTGCAAAAGTGGCGTTTTTTTGTAAATTTATAGGAAATCGGTGATTTAATTCACACCCCGATTTGCAGTTTTCGTTCGCAAAACGTTCTCAAAAAATTTTCGGGATTTCATATCCCGGAGCAATGTTAACAACTAGTTACTTTGCGGAATTCTCTTGCAGCTTGGCTTTTGCCTTTTTGCGGCGCCAAACTTTGAACTCGCTGTACAGCGTACTTACCGTATAAATGAATATCAAGAGCAGGATTGTATTCTTGGGTTGGTTCAAGTTACAAATGCCCCAGGCAATCGTGATGATGGGCAAATGAATGAGATACGGGTAGAACGATGCCCGGCCAATTTTACGGACAATTCCAATGCAGAAAAACTTCGCCACAAAACCCTTGCCGGTCAAAAGCGAGACCAAGAAAAGGCCGTACAGCAAAATCGGAAGGGAATGGTGGAAGAAATAGTTGAAGCCGGGATTCAGTTCCGGACGCATTAAGAAAAGACTGCCGTAAATGGCTGCAAGCATGATGAACTGCGCAATGCCGCTAGCAAAGTTACGCTTGAGGAAATCGAAGTGGCCTTCTTTAAAGAGTCTAAAGAGAACCATGCCGAACAGGTATTCAAAAATGCGGACGGGCGCAAAAATGTGGAAGAAACGGTACTTGGCGTCGTAACTGTCGAACCAGAGGTTGTCAGAAAGGCCGAAGAAGGTTGCCCAGAGAATGCCAGGAATAAAGAGTGTTCCGAAAAGCACCCAAAGAGTGCGGTCGCTTTGTTTAAAGAGCCAGCGGCTAAACCAAGGTGTTACAGCGTAGCAGACAAAGAAACTGGTGAGAGACCAAGAGGGTTCATTCAATTTCATGCCCAAATCGGGCACAATGGACCAAGTAAGGGTAATGTGCAAAAGGAGGCTTCGCCATGGGTGGGTCATTTTAGCAAGGCCTGCAGCAAAGCAATCGCCAATTTCAGAGAGCCCGGGCAGGTGCGTATAACCGCTGAACTTGAAGACGAGCACGACAAACATGAGAAGCGTCATGAAGAAGTGCAGGCGGTAAAGCTTGGAGATGCGGGCAAACATGAAGGGGATAACGGGGATTTGGCGTTCCGGATCGCTAAACTTGCTTGCGAACAAGAAGCCTGCAAGCACGTAGAAGATGCCGGCAGCAAAGGCGGGCGCATTCACGATGGGCATGATCCACTTGTAATCGGACATGTAATTGAGGGCAGAGGAGGAGCCCAAGTGAAGCATCACGATGTTAATGCTAGCGAGGAGTCGAAGGCCATCAAGAGCCGGGAAGTAATTCGGTTTTGCTTTTTCCATAAAAAATCTTTTTAAAGCCACACGGGTTCGTGTGACACTCTTTTCATTTTTCAAGGTCCTTTTGCATTTTGCTTTGTTGGCGGATGCGGGCAAGGGCTTTGGAGCGGCGGCGGGCGGTTTCTTGAAGGTCAATGGCTTCGTCGTATTCATCAACGATTTCGCGACCGAGGATTTCTTCGAGGACATCTTCGAGGCTGACGATGCCGGCAATGGCGCCCCATTCATCGACAACGCCCACGATATGTCCGCGCTGCTTTAAGAAACGGAGCAAAAGCTTGTCTAGCGTAAGGCTATCGGGTATGAGCTGCAGCGGGCGCATCATCTGGCGGAGTTTGACATCGCGCAAGCCCTCGGCAAGCTTGTTGTAGGCATCGCGGCGGAGCACAATCCCAATCCAATTGTCTTTTTCTTTTTCGTAAAGCGGTACGCGAGAAAACGGCCAGTTTCCGCGTTCATCGAGAGTTTCGCCGATAGAAGAATCCGCCTGAAGCGAAAACACCACCTGACGCGGCGTCATGACTTTACGCACCGGCACAGACTTCAAGGCAAGAATATTCTTGATGACCAGAGACTGTTGGCGGTCAATGACATCTTCGCGGAGCCCGAGACTTACCAAGCTGTTGATGTCATCGATACTCACGTCCTTCTTGTCTTCTTTTTCGCGCGTCCAGTGCTTGGTCAGCGTGAGACAAAGCCAGATAATACCTGTCCACGAAAGGACAATCGTGATGTAATAGAAAGGCACCGCGACCAAGGGGGCCGCAATTTTTGCCTGCTTGACGCCAAGCGTTTTCGGCGTGATTTCGCCAAACAAAAGAATGAGCACGGTAAGAATAATCGGGAGCGACACCTGCCCGAGCGGCGGCAAATTTTTAACAGCCAGCGCCGTAGCAAGCGATGCGCCTACCGTATTTGCAATCGTATTCACCACCAGCACCGAGGCGATGTAGCGGTCAATATTTTCCTTGACATGCACAATGTAGCGGGCAGTAAACTTTTTCTGTTTTTGCAACTGCTCGATGGTTGCAGGCGGCATGCTATAAAACGACGCTTCTGTCACCGAACAGAACGCCGAGATGGCCAAGCAACCTAAAACCGTAAGGACGATATAAAACATTATTCAATACCTAACAAAGCCGGTTCAAAAAGCGCGGGTTCGACAGCCCAAAGCTGCGGGCGGCTCAAGTCATAAATGTAGTCGGTCCAGTCGGACAACTGGTAAAGCATCTTGGAGCCCGGAGTCGGGAGCGTGAGCGAATGGCCGGAGCCGAGCACTTGCAAATCGATATCGGTGTACTCGCCGATGTCGGCAAGTTGCTTGGCGACGGCGATGGCGTCGTCGATTCCGCCGAGGCCGTGGACAAGCCCAGCCGAAAGGGCCTTGATACCGATCATGACGCGGCCGCCACCGTAGGCGGTATCGACGGTCGCCTGCGGGATACCTGTAGCCTTAGAGACAACCCCGGTAAAGCGGTCGTAAAATTCATCCATGTACGCCTGCAAGGCGGCCTTTTCGCGGTCCGTCCAGGCGCGCGTAAAGGTCGTCGCGTCGGCGTAATCATGCGTCTTGACGGTTTCGGCCTTGAGCCCGATTTTGTCCATAAGGCCCGAGGCATCGATTTTACCGCCATAGATACCGATGCTACCCACAATGGCCATCGGTTCTGCAAGAATCTTGTCGCCGGCGCAAGCGATGTAGTAACCGCCCGAAGCCCCCATGTAGCCGATGCTAGAGACGACCGGAATTCCCTGTTCGCTAATATTGCGGAGAGCCGCCCAAATCTTGTCGGAAGCGATAGCGGAACCACCCGGCGATGAAATGCGCACAATCAAGGCTTCTGCACCCGTCGAAGGCAACTTGCGAATCGATTCAAGCACAGAGCGTTCCATGCGGGAATCAATGGTACCATCAATATTCAAGAGGGCAATCTTTGCTCGAGGAGCCCAACTTTCGTTAAAAATCTTCTTGCTGGAGGGAGCCCAAGTGCGATACGCTGCATTCGGGTAGTCAATATCAAAGAAAGTCTTTAATGCGTAAGAGGGCACTTGATCCAGGTAAAGCAAGGTGTCTACAAGACCCGCGCGCTTTGCCGCAGAGGCGGTGACCAAAGGTTCGCCCGCCAAGGAATCTAAATGCTTGTAAGCGGCCTCGGCCGGCATTTGAGAGCCGACGCTACGCATAGAAATGTAGGTTTGTAAAGCCGTCCACAAATCGTTATACAGCGTGTCAAAATTAGCACGAGCCTCAGCCGACATGGAGTCAGCCACATAGGGTTCTACAGCAGACTTGTAAGCCCCATGACGCAGGAATTCCGCCTTTACGCCTAGCTTGTCAAACAGCCCCTTATAGAAAAGGATGTTTCCGCCGAGACCTCGCCAGTTCATGTGAGCAGAGGGTTCCACTGCGATACGATCCACATGCGCAGACGCCAGTAGCACCGCGGGGCGAATGTCATCCATGTAGGCAACAACCTTGCTTCCGCGAGCCTTGAGTTTTTTGACATAGCGATCGATTTCGCTCGATATCCCGATATTGCCCTTGTAGCCCGAAAAGTCTAGAATCACGAGGCCGCAGGCCGGATCGCGCAACATGTGTTCAAACAGATTGCGCACATGCCAAATGCTAATGGAACTCTTGCGGAAGAACGAAAATTCATCTTCGGTTTCAGAGATCTGCATGTCAAGCGGCACACGGATAATTTGCGCACTCAAAGAAGCGTTCGGGTTGCGAGCGCTGTGATAGCCCCATGCGCCCCCCTTAGGCAGGAAATCGTCGTACACATGCAGGGCGACATTATTGTAGCCACCGAAGCTAGTGGAGAACGTAAGGCGATATTCGTCATCGCCATGCAACGGCATGCGAAATCCCCAGCGAACGCCGTAAAGTCCTAGTTCAAAAAGCAAGCGATGGTCTTCGAAATCTTCGACGTCGTAACTCACGCTAAAGAGAGGGCCAAGACGAAGTGTTGCGCCCAAGTTCTGCACGCGTTCGGGCGCTTGCGGGCCGGCGTAGAGCACGTTGTCACAGGAGTAGCCGAGCGAGACGAACGAAAGCGGGTGAATCATGACACCCAAATCCATGCTCCATTCCGTGCCTGTAAAGTCTGCAGTGCGGATAGCGTTTACGCGCTCGCCTACAAAAATTGTGCGATTCAAGAGAGCGTTACCGTGAGTGATGCTCCAACGAGAAAAATCGAGATGGTGTGGACCCTGGATATATTCAAAGCCCGCAGCCCAGTGTTCTAAATTACCGCCAATGCGAAAATCCTTGATGGACTTATCATAATCATAGCTAATGAGCGCGCCCTTGGAATCAAAGGCGGCAAGACCGGCCGGGTTGCCCCAAATACCATGTTCATTTTCGAGCGATACAAAGCCCGACTCGCCAGGAATATAGGCAAGGGCATACGCCGCGCAGAACAAAAAAAGCGCGGGCACAAACTTATTTTGCATCAATTTCATTCGCTCTCCCCTTTTTGAACAATTCGCCAATCAAAGAAACCAGTACGACCGCATAGCAGGCGTCGTAAAAGCCTCCATACCAATCGTATTCAGGATCTTTATCTCGCGCCGTTTTCTTATAAGAGTTCAAATAATTTAGAAAAGCCTCGTGTTCGCGTCGCAGGGCATACGCCGGATTTTCATTGCGATAAGCCCCCAAATCCAATGTTACGGATTGTCCATTCATTGAAATTTCAACAGTGCGACTGTCGCTAGCGCAATTACGATCGGCAATAAATTCGGCCTTTACCGTTCTGAAGTCATAGACGGCATGAACGCGGTCATCCGACAATTCCTCACATTGAAGCGACTTGTACATCATGGCGTTCTTATCTACAAAGAGACAAAGTAAGTCCACGTCGTGAATCATCAGGTCGTATTCCACGGAAACATCACGGTTACGCGGCGAAAAACCGTGCGTTCGCGTAAACTTGAAACAAACCGGGAAAACATCTTGCTTTTGGAGGAACCAGGATTTCAAGCAATTCTGCATTTCCCTGCAGAAGTCAGTCTTCGCAAATTCTTCAATTGCCGGATTGTAGCGTTCCGAATGCCCGACAAAGACAAGCACGCCCCGCCTCAAGGCAAGTTTCTGGTATTCCAGAGCATCCTCCCCAGATACCGACACCGGTTTTTCCACAAGCACCGGGAGCTTCATTTTGATGCATTTTTTGACGTATTCGTCGTGCGTTACGGCAGGAGATGCAACAACGGCAAAATCGGGAGCAAGTTCGCCAGTTTTAATCCGTTTGAACAGAGCGGTAGCCTCGGCCGAAGTGTCGGCGACTCCGATAAACTCAACACCGTCTTCTTCGAACAGCCGCTTGTGCCGCTGCCCCATGGTACCGTTGCCAATCAGGACTGCTTTATAAGAACATGAACTTTGCATAGAGTCCTAACGTATGGCCGGTTTCCATTCCAAACAGATTGCCGCGATTCATTTCGTAAAAAAGAGCCATTCCTAAAGAATTCTTGAGCACCGAGAAATAATGGGCAGCATCAACACGCATTCTAAAACCGCGATAAAGGTCATCCATTTTGCGATACGGCTTTTGCATATTTAGATTTTCGGATTCCTGGATGCGCCAACGGTACAAGAAAACATAATCAAACTTCCAGCCAGAATAATCATCGCGGTCCCAGAGGAGTTTCCACGAAATGGAGCCCTTTACGCCCAATTCATCACCGGGCTGAAAGTTTCGCTCTTCGAGGAAAGAGAAATACTCAACAGCAGCCCCCAACACCATATTGCGGGAGAATTCATAAAGGCCAAACGGAGAAACGCCGATTCGATAAAAGCGATTGACGCGGGAACCTTCGCGGGGAGGAAGCCTCCAGTTGAAATCAACACCCGCAAAAGAAAATGGCATCAGCTTTATGCCCAAATAGGATTCGTTCAGGCCGTTAACATGCAAGTTCAACGCTTCGTGACGCTGGTCATGAAACATGACGTCATATTCATAGCTCAAAAGCCTATAAGAAAAATCGCCATAAATGCTAAAGCAATGGCAAGGGGCGAACTCCCCCGCCACGTTCAAGTCCGCACTGTAAACGTCATCGCGGAGTTCTGCAACGCCACCAAAGAGGGCGTAGCTTTCCGGGCCGCGAACAGGCAGAATGGATTCGCGGGCAACCGCAGAAACCAATCCTAGCAAAAGCAAGATAAGAAAAAAACAGAGAATTCTTTTAGTAGGCGCAGTCATTTATTACCATTCAAATTTAAAAATTTAAGTCAATGAGCCGAAGATCACATTTTGTGAAATCACCTTTATATACTATATTTCTTAGCATGGTAAAAAGTTTTTTCTTCTTAGCAGTGATTGTCTGTTTCTTGGAAGCATGCAGTAACAGTAGCAATACTGAATGCGGCGCCACCGAGGATTGCCTTATTCTTGAAGAAGATAAACTGTCTTCGGAACCAGACTCTATTTCAAACGGATCTGATTCTATTAATGAATTCCACGAGGGAATGATTCTTGTTAAGGGTTCCGAAAAGGTCGTCATTATAGGCACTAATAAAAAAGGAGCCCGAGAAAGCGAAACGCCGGAATTAAGAACCGTTCTAGAATACGACTATTTCATGGATTCTGCCTTAGTTAAATGCAAAGATTTCAAATCAATAATGGCGGGAACTAAGTTAGCACAAACCTTGAAATGCAACGACAACGAGCCCATTACCGACATAACCTTCTTTGACGCAGTTCTCTTTGCAAACAAGAGAAGTAGCAAAGAGAAGCTTGACAGCGCCTACGACTATTCAAAAGCAGTTTATGATAACGAGGGGCACTGCACCAACCTCAGCAGTTTTCTTTTCCGTGAAAGCCGTAAGGGATACCGAATACCAACCGAAGCAGAATGGATCAAAGCAGCGACCAGTTCCTACAAATTCCAGTTTTTTTCGGGAAAACCCATGGAATGGTCGAACGATTTTCTTGGGCAACTCAAGGATACAACTATCGTAAACTTTACTGGAGTCAAAAACGCCAACGATTTGGGCGAAAGAATTGTCAAACGCTACAACAGGAGCCCAGATTCTACGAATGTTGATTTATATTCCAGAGGAGACGTATACACTGTAACTTCAGCCTCCCACGCAGACTATATCGGATTCCGTCTTGCTATCGGCGCCATTCCAAATGCCATATGGCTAGATAATAAAGGCTACGCTTCCAGCGCTCCAATTACCATTCTTGCAAATTCCACCGACTTATGGGATGTTTCAAAAACAACGGACATGAAAATGGCTTTTCTAAATTACCAGAGCGGTAATTTAGCATACATTGATTACGCAATAGGCGGAAATACTATTACAGAAATTAACGATACCGTCCACGTATTTCATCCTGATATATCTCCCGATGGCAAAAAAGTTGCTTTCTGTACTGGAATTGAAGGCGTTTCAAGTCTGTCAAACGTTTATGTACGAAACCTAGACTCCATCGGTTCCAACCTAGTGAAGCTCAATGTGGAAAGCGCCGCTATCCCCCGTTGGAAAGTCCTCGAAAACGGAGACACCGCCATTACCTATGTTTCAAACCCCGGGAACAACAAAGACAATGCGACGTTTAAAAATTACAGTACCTGGCAAGTCATTTTTGCAAACGGCAAATTTGGCAAACCGCAAAAGCTATTTGATGGAGCATACCATGGGGGTATAAGTAATGGCTTGGCAGTATCCGGAGCAAGACTTTTACGTGCAAGAGTGCACAATAAAGACACAATTTGGTACAATAACGAACAAGCCTGTAACGTATCACTTTCTAAAGACAACTCTAAACGCACCGCATTTTTGGACTTCGGCGGGAAAACTGGCCAAACCTTTGTTGGAAAAAAATACTCGACACACCAATACATCCTTATTGCCGATAGTACGGGAAATTTAACACACTATGTACAGGCACCAACAGGTTACACCTTTGACCACAGCGAATGGACTGTTGGCAATGCAAATGACAATATCGTAGCAACCCTCGTCAATACCGATGGAGCACATAAGCGCATCACACTTATTGATTTAGCAAGCAACACTTCCATAGACCTTGTTGAAGGAGACGAGCTATGGCACCCCTGTTTCTGGGCTAAGCCACAAATGAAAGTCTCGCTCTCCAGTAGCAGCAACGCCAGCGAAGATACCATCCATTCGAGTAGCAGCGGATTTATTCTTGACCCTGATAGTGCCGGTTTGTATTACAATGCATCAGGCATTTACCCTACAGCAGACCGTTGGCGTTATAAAATGGAACTGTTATGGGGCTATAAAGATTCCGCAAACATAATCGCATTGGGATCTTCACGAACAGAAAATGGCATAAAGCCTCTAGCCTTCACAAGCCCAGCATTCGCTGTTAACTTTGGAAGTTCCGGCAATTCCATACAAGGTTCATACCTTTTTCTTGAAAAGTATCTTTTCCATCACATACAAAATTTAAAAGTAATCATTTTTGAATTAGATATTGACAGATGGTCTTGTTGTAACAACAGCCTCTTAAACAATCCATACAAACATTACTCAGGGTATGTCTATGATGAAAACCATAATTTTTGGAAAGACTACTATCCACCAAACCTATACAATCTAACTTATGATTCCCCAGGCACACCATCAATTGCAGCTAAGTACCGTAAAAACAGAGGCCAAGATCCTATAAGCGGTTCAAGCTGGAATTACCCGGAAGTTTCAAATGATTCCACATGGTTATCGAGCAATAAATCACTCTTCTACAAGAAAATAGACATGTTGAAAGAAATCATACAAATAAGCAAAGAAAAAAACATTTTTGTCATAGGAGTTATTTTCCCACAAAACCCCCAATACAAAGAAACCGGGTCTTTCGGACGTTACGGACTGTTGCGCAGCGAAGCCCCTTCACTCATTGAAGAAATCCAAGCCATTAACAAGATATACCCTAATTTTATTTTATTTGACGAAAATAAAATGGGAGACCATGATTACCCGAATGAACTTGCTCAGGGTACAGATCATTTAAACGCAAATGGCGCCGAGAAAATCACACATCGTCTCGATTCATTGATCCAGACTCTTGACATTGACTGGAATTAGCCGTAATGCAGAACTATCGGAATGCACTCATTCTTTTGCAGATTATTCTATTCTGCTTTCTATTCAGCGCATGTACATGGAACGACACCGAGAGCAATCCTGATTTTTTGCCGTTGGACGATTCGGAGTACCCCTACGCCGACTTACCTCGGCTTGTGATTGAAACGGAAGACTTCGCTCAAATCAATGATAGAGAAACAAAGATTCCCTCTAAATTACAGATATACGGGAAAGATCGTCCGGAAAGCGAAGTTTTAGACTTGACCGTTAAAGGGCGCGGACACTCCAGCTTTACCATGGCAAAATACAGCATCAAGCTAAATTTTGAGCAAAAACAGAGTTTGTTTGGTATGCCGGAAGACAAGGAATGGGATTTAGTTTCTAACCAGCGCGACAAAAGCATGCTCCGGAATCATTTCACCTACCAGCTTGCGCGCACTTTGCAAGACGACTATTCTCCCCGCAATCAATTTGTAGAACTATACCTAAATCGCAACTATATGGGAGTCTATCTTCTGGTAGAACACATTAAAGTCGCCAAACATCGCGTCAACATTTCCAAAAGTGATTCCAGCTTCCTTTTTGAAAAAACAAGAGATGCAGATGACGACGACATCTTGTTGCAGAGCCACCTCAATTGTACATTCAACATCAAGTATCCCAAAGACCCAACTCAAAAAAGCCTTGAACTTTTAGAATCTCATATCAACGAATTTGAAAAAGGAATTTCTAACGACAGTATTACGCTTTCTGAATGGATTGATATTGAAGACTTTGTTCGCTACTACTGGATTCAGGAATTTTCAAAGAACATTGACGGAGCCTTCGGTCGAAGCATCTTCATCACTTGGCAGTACAATTTTCCATTCCAAATGGGACCAGTCTGGGATTTTGACGTCGCCTACGGAATCGGGAACACTCGAATGATGAGTCCTTATGATTGGTATGTACGTTATCAAGGGTGGTACAAGTATCTTTTCAAAAATAATGAATTCAAAAAGGCTGTTTCCCAATACTGGAAAAATAACCGTCAGACATTCTTAGACGCTGTTGACTCCATAACACCCGCCGCGAAAAAGTTAAGCAAGGCTTCTAGAAACGAGTTTAAGCGCTGGCCCACGCTACAGAACGATTCAGATTGGCCTTTTGTTGACTCTTACGAGAACTACGACAAAGCCGTAGACAGTTTAAAGAGCTGGATTACTCAACGAATCCAGTGGATCGACGACAACATCTGACAAGGCTTCCTTCTGCATCGCTGTTTCTATCCAGAAGTACCTTTCGCCAATCCATTCTTTCAAATCTTCAACAGCATCTTTATAGCTATCGTAGGCGACGAAATGGTGATCGTCATCAACACGCTTCAGAATTTTCCAACGCTTAAAATTATTTTCCGCCGCCTTTTCTAGCACATTGTACACGGAATCCGCATCCGTTAATAATTTCATGAAAGACGTCTTGTTTCGTTCCCAGAAATGAATCATGGCATTTCTCACAACCGGGTCCATAAACGCGTAGGCGTTCCAATAGGAATTTTTCACATGCCAGTTTTCAACTTGTTTTATACGTTGCTTGCGATGTCCACCAAAAGCAAGGTCAAAGTCCCAAACTGGGCCCATCGTTATGACACCATTCCTGGTCCAAGTAAAATAAACGCTTGTATAAAAAGCAGCATCGGGATTCTTCGGAAATTCCTGGAGCCAAAAATGCCTTACGTATTCATCCACATCGATCCAGTCTCGCATGTCATTGTCTTTATCGATAGTAACAGTTTTTAAGTGTTTTTCGAAATTGCGAAGATAATCCTTCAATGCATCAAGACTTTCTTCGGAAGCCTTCCTAGGTTCATGAACGCGAAACGGCATTGCATCGTCCTTCAGCACCTTCAAGAAAATAACTTGATCTTCTTTACGGTACTTGCCATCGACTTCGACTATATAGGAATTTTCATTTTGCGGAAGACTCACCCTGCTCTTTGACTTCTTGATGGTCTCCGTCAACAAGTATACGCCTAGATATTCCCTGTTCAGGAACAATTCCACAAATTCACATCGCGGAGCGTAATACGCCCCCACCCTATTAGAGAGTCGATACATGAGGTAATTCTTCATCAAGGACTTGTCCACGTAATTCGAAACAAGCGCCCAATCCCTATCCTTAGGCATTCCCAACAGGGACTGCTTTTTAGAAAATTCAAGCTTGTAACTTTTTTGGGGCATTAACCAAGAAGAATTTCCACGGCCCCGAATGGTCAATTCCATCGCATCCGTATCAGGGAAACTTTCGTTTCCGATCCACATCTTCGCAGGGATTTCCGTTTCACGGTCGCGAACGGCAACGTTATCTTCCGTTTCAATAAACAATCTTGGGATTCCCGCATACGGATAATCCACACTTAAGGCCGATTGTGCTGAATAGGCTTCTCCTGTTTCTACCAAGGAGGCTACGTCATTATCGGTATACAGGTATTCACTGTTGCTACAGGCAAAAAATGTTACTCCTAAAAGTAACATAAAGACAACTTTATACCAGCATCCACAAAATCGCATAACAGTCACAATTCCTAGGTGACTCCCCACCGACCCCTTTTGCCAACCAAGCAAAATATATACTTTTTTTGACAAATCGAACCCAGAAAATTTTGCACCAAGCTCATCAAGGGCCAAAACGGCAATATCCAAGATGGAGCTAAAGCTATTTTTATCTATTTTTAAGGGTAAGAGGAAAATAGCACTATGAATATCGGCGTCATTTTCGCAGGCGGAGTCGGAACCCGCATGCACAGCAGAGATCTACCGAAGCAGTTTCTGAAGATTCACGACAAGCCCATCATTGTCCACACAATCGAGCATTTTGAAAACTGCAAAGACATCGATTCTGTTGTTGTCGTCTGCGTAAAAGAATGGATTGACCACCTCAACAAGCTGATAGACTCATACCATCTCAAAAAGATTAAAGCAGTCGTCCCCGGAGGTGAATCCGGGCAGCTTTCCATCTACAACGGGCTCTGTGCTGCAGCCCAAATCGCAAAAGACGAGCCATCCATCGTTCTCATCCACGATGGAGTGCGTCCGCTAATCAATTCCCAATTGCTTTCGGAAAACGTGCAATGCGTCAAGCAATTCGGTTCTTCGATTACAAGTGCAACCGTCAAGGAAACGCTTGTTGAAATTGACGACGACAACAACATAAAAGTCGTGCAGGACAGGCCCCATTCCCGAGTCGCCAAGGCCCCCCAATGTTTTTGGCTCAAGGACATCCTTGCGGCACACGAAAAGGCCCTTTCCGAAAACCGCCACGATTTCATTGACTCATGCACTTTGATGCAACATTACGGCTACCACCTCCATATGACCGACGGTCCGTTTGAAAACATCAAGATTACGACTCCCGACGACTTCTACATGATGAGAGCGATTTTACAGGTTAAGGAAGACGCTCAAATTTACGGGCTGGAGTAAGCATGTATTCAGAAAAGATCTTGATTGATGAGATAAAGGAACTAGGATCGCAAAACGCCGACGTTTTCAGCGCTCTGGAAAACAAATCCATCTTCATTTCCGGCGCAACAGGACTTATCGGGAACACCCTTATCAAAACTATTGTCGCCAACGCCCCTTCAGCAAAAATCATTGCCTTTGTCCGCGACGAGAACAAGGCAAAAAAGATGTTCCAGAACTACGAACAGAACATCACGTTTGTCACAGGCGACATCCGGGAACCAGTCACCTTTGACGGTCACGTCGACTACGTGATTCATGCCGCCAGCGAAACATCCAGCAAGGCTTTTGTAGAAGCGCCTGTCAGCATTATCGAAATCGCCTTGAATGGAACCAAGAACATGTTGGATTTCGCCAGGCAAAAAAACGTCCAGGGGTTCGTATACCTATCCAGCATGGAAGTTTACGGAACACCCCATAACGACGACAAGATTTTTGAAGACCACGGCACTGACCTGGACACAATGAACGTCCGTACCAGTTACCCTGAAAGCAAGCGACTTTGCGAATCTCTCTGCACGGCATACGCAAGCCAGTTCCAAGTCCCCGCCAAGGTCGTCCGCTTGACCCAAACATTCGGCCCGGGAGTCCAGTACAACGACGGGCGCGTTTTCGCCGATTTTTCTAGATGTCTCATTGAAAACCGCGACATCATCTTGCATACCAAAGGCGAGACCAAACGCAGCTACCTGTACACCTTGGATGCAGCAAGCGCAATTCTCACAGTTCTGACCAAGGGGAAAAGCGCCGAAGCCTACAACGCTGCTAACGAAGACACCTATTGTTCCATTTACGAAATGGCGCAACTCGTCGCTCAAAAGATAGCCCAGGGTAAAATCCAGGTGAAAGTGGAAGAAGCCGATATTTCCAAGTTTGGATATGCCAAAACGCTACACATGAACCTAGACACCACCAAGCTAAAAGAGCTGGGATGGCAAGCTAGAACAAGCCTTAGCGACATGTTTTCTAAAACGATACAAAGCATGAAGCCTCAAGACCTTTAAAGCCCCATAGGCACGACCTTTCAAAATCAGGGAATCCCGAATTTTTTATTTTAAAGGTCACGATGAAAAAAGTTATCACATACGGCACGTATGATTTACTCCATCAGGGGCACATAAATCTGCTAAAGCGAGCCAAGGCTCTTGGCGACTATCTTATAGTTGGCGTCACCAACGACAACTTTGATCGCGACCGTGGCAAGCTGAATGTCCGTAACAACGTTCTGGAACGCGTCGAGGCCGTCAAGGCGACGGGGCTCGCCGACCAGATTATCATAGAAGACTACGTCGGTCAAAAAATTGACGATATCCAAAAATACGACGTAGACATATTCGCCATCGGTTCCGACTGGGAAGGAAAATTTGACTACCTAAATGAATTCTGCGAGGTCGTGTACCTTCCGCGCACCGAGGGCATCAGCTCCACAATGTTGCGCGACAGTTCCCAGGAAATCGTGAACGTGGGAATCATAGGCTGCGGACGCGTTGCCCAGAGGTTTCCGTCTGAAGCAAACATCGTCAACGGAATTAATGTCTGTGCCGCATTTGACATCGACCCGCACAGGGCCGAAGATTTCGTCTCAAAATTCGAAGGAATCAAAGCTTGCTGCAGCCTTGAAGAACTCCTGCAATCAGTCGATGCCGTATATATCGCAACCCCACACCTGTCTCACTACAGCTGCATAAAGTCTGCGCTGCAAGCGGGCAAACACGTTCTCTGCGAGACGCCGATGGTTCTTGACGGCGACCAGGCGAAGGAACTCTACAGACAGGCTGAAGCCAGCGGTCTTATTCTGATGGAAGCGAACAAAACCGCGCATTGTCCGGCATTTAACCACCTCATGGTCCTTATCAAGTCCGGACTTATCGGTGACGTGGTGGATATCGACGTATCGCTTTCGCAGCTACTCGACAAAGGCGGTCGAGAATTCGATCCCGACCAGGCTGGCGGAGCACTTTACGAACAGGGAAGCTATCCGCTACTGCCCATATTCAAGCTCCTCGGGATTAATTACGAAGACCTAACCCTGTTCAGCAAGGTCGAGAACGGGGTCGACGTCTACACGAGAGGACTGTTCCGCTACACTAGTGCAACAAGTTCTTTCAAAGTAGGTCTAGGTGTAAAAACCGAAGGAAGTCTCGTAATCTCTGGAACCAAGGGTTACGCCTATGTACCAGCCCCATGGTGGAAAACGGACTACTTCGAACTCCGCTATGAGAACCAGAATGACAACAAGAAGTTCTTCTACAAATGGGACGGATTCGGTCTCCGTTACGAGATCCAGGAATTCATCAGTTGCATACTGAATAAGCGTTTTTCTTCGGCACGTCTAAGACGGCGTGAAAGCATTCAAATGGCATACGTCATGCAGCAGTTCTCGCAAAAGAAAAACTGCCACAACATTTAATCGAAAAAAGGGAAAGGAACATGATTAACTTTACTGTCGGTCCAGTGCAATCTAGTGACGCAGTCCGTGCCATCGGCGCGGAACAAGTCCCCTATTTCCGTACCGCGGAATTTTCGGAACTGATGTTCGAAAACGAACGCCTAATCAAGAAGTTCGCCAAGGCTACCGACGACTCCAAAGTCGCCTTCATTACGGGTTCGGGATCTGCCGGCATGGAAACTGCCATCATGAACACCCTGACTCCGGCCGACAAGGCTATCGTCGTGAACGGCGGAAGCTTCGGTCACCGTTTTGTGGAACTCTGCGAGCTGCACGAAATCCCCTTTGACGAAATCAAGCTTGCTCCGGGTAAGGCACTGAAGGCAGAACACCTCGCCGCCTATGAAGGCAAGGGATACACCACCTTTATCGTGAACAAGCACGAGACCTCTACCGGCGTCCACTACGACATGAAGCTTATCAGCGACTTCTGCAAGAGGAACAACCTCTTCTTGATCGTCGACTGCATCAGCACCTTCCTGGCCGATCCCTTCAACATGGCAGAACTCGGCGCCGACATCATGATTACCGGTTCCCAGAAGGCACTCGCCTGCCCGCCGGGAATCTCGGTGATGGCTCTTTCGCCCAAGGCCCTCGCCCGCGTCGAGAAAGTCAAATGCAAATGCCAGTACCTGGATTTGAAGATTGCCTTGAAGAACGCCGAACGCGGACAGACCCCCTGGACTCCGGCCGTAAGCATCTTGCGCCAGATTAACGCCCGCCTCAAGGAAATTGACGCGAATGGCGGTGTGGAAGCAGAAATCGCCCGCACGGCATCGCTCGCCAACTACTTCCGTGAAAGAATCAAGGACCTGCCCTTTGAAATCGTGTCCGAATCGCTTTCAAACGCAGTCACCCCGCTGCACCCGACAACTGCTTCGGCCTACGACATTTTCCTCAAGATCAAGGACGAATACGGCATGTGGATTTGCCCCAACGGCGGCGATATGAAGGACACCGTTTTCCGTGTCGGCCACATCGGGGCCTTGACTACGGCCGATTACGACAAACTGATTGACGCATTTAAAGACTTACAAGGCAAAAGGTTCATATAAAATGCAGGAATTGACTCTTAAAGACATCCACAATCTTTCGCTTGAGATATTAAAAGACGTTCATGCTTTTTGTGAAAGAGAGAACATAAAATACTCCCTCGCCTACGGAACCCTTATCGGGGCTCTGCGACACAAAGGTTTCATTCCATGGGATGACGACATAGACATCTGCATGCCTCGCCCCGATTACGAAAAATTCATTCGGACATACAAATCCGATAAATTTGACATTGCCTACACTGGCGTTGAGTGCAAATACGACTGCCTTATTGCCTACGCCCGCGTTTTTGACACAAAGAGGACTATCGCCAAAAACGCCCATTGGATTTCCGAACGAACCGGCTTATGGATAGACGTTTTCCCCTTGGACGGCGTTTCTAATGACCAAGCCGCTTACGAAGCTGAATTCAAGGAAATCTACAATCAATGGTCCAGCATCATCCCCAAAAAAATCCAATTTACACGCATCATGGACCAACAGGGAATCGTCAACAAGCTAAAGCTCATAAAAAAGAAGATTAAAACATTGAACGGGCTGGGCGGGCACAAACTTCAAAGGGTTTTTAACAAACGGATTCAAAGAATCCCTTATGGTTCTACCCAATTTTGGACAAACTACGCCGTTGTAGACGGCGGGTTTGAATACATTCCTATCGAAACATTCCAAAACACAGTCCTAGTCGATTTCGAAGGAGAAAAATTCCGGGCAATGAATGGCTACGACAAAATGTTACGAACCTTCTACGGTGATTACATGCAACTTCCGCCAGAAGAAAAACGCATCCCGCACCAGTCCTACATAAGGTTCTACTGGAAAAATAAATGACCTCCATCAAGCAACAGACAATCCGCAGTTCCAAATGGAATTTTATCGAACGAATTTCCACCCAAGGAATTCAATTCCTACTTGGAATCATCATGGCACGTCTGTTGCTGCCTTCAGACTACGGAACAATCGGTCTCCTTGCCATCTTTTTTGAAATTTCCCAAGCCTTCATCGATAGCGGATTCAGTTCCGCCTTGATTCGGACCAAAGACCCTTCCAAAAAAGACTACAGCACTGTATTCTACTTCAACCTAGGCATTTCCATCGCTATCTACGCACTGCTCTTCTTCGCAGCGCCCTTCATCGCGAATTTCTTCAAAATTCAAGTACTGTGCCCAATCCTGAGAGTCCAAGCCATAACGTTGATTATCAACGCCATCATGGCAGTCCAAGTATCCATGCTCAATATCAAGCTGGACTTCAAGGCTTTGGCACAACGAAAGGTTGCTGCAACACTCATCAGCGGCGTTTGCGGCATCGGTTTCGCCTATATCGGACATGGCGTTTGGTCACTAGTCTACCAGCAACTAATTGCCGCCGGCATCAACCTCATCTTCATCTGCTATATTTGTCGTTGGATTCCCACGACAGGGTTCAGCATGGAATCTTTCAAGAGGCTAGGTTCTTTCGGCAGCCGCCTCCTTGCCGCCGGATTGTTGCACACAATATACCGCAACATGACCACCTTCGCAATCGGCAAATTCTATTCCGCCCAAGACCTTGGATACTATTCACGCGGTTCCAACTTCTCCGACTTGCCCAATAACACAATTAATGGAGTACTTCAAACCGTAACCTACCCGATTCTCGCCAAAATTCAAGATGACGAGGAACACCTAGTCCGTGTTTACAGGAAATACATTCGAATCACATCCTTGACCATTTTCATTTTTTCGGGAATTCTTTGCGCTCTCGCCGAACCAATTATTCTTTTCTGTCTAACGGAAAAATGGGCAAAGGCGGTTATTTTCTTGCATGTATTCGCCTTCTCAAGCATGTTTGACCACTTGAGCACAATCAACCTAAATCTACTCAAAGTCAAGGGTCGCTCTGATTTATTTCTCAAACTTGAAATCATCAAAAAAGCCATTTCTATCACAATTCTAATATGCGCCATCCCTTTCGGGGTTTTTGCCATTTGTCTTTCAAAGCTTCTGTATAATCAAATTGCAGTATTCATCAACACTTACTACACCGGGAAACTGTTCCATCTCGGTTACATTCAACAAGTTAAGGATTTTTCGCCATACCTTATCCGCTGCATACTAGCATGTATCCCCGTTTACTTCATGACCTACTTGCAATTGCCTCATATTGTAACTATCATTGTCGGAAGCAGTACGGCTTTACTCCTGTACTGGCTCATGCTTCGCAAGAATCCCGACATGCAAGAACTCGTTGACCTTGTCAAAATGAAATTCAAGAAGAAAAAATGAAAGCGATAGACAAACTCAAACTGGAAATCAAGCGGTTAATCAACAAGAAAACGAAAAAGAATCCCAAAGCCGTTTTCTTTTACCCACACGAAAATTGTGGGCTTGACGGCTACGATATTCTGAACGGGGAATCTGACAACGTTCTTTGTTTGTTCAACGACATGGTCCGCGACCCCAAATTTGACAATTACGAATTCTATCTGCTTTATTACCATGACGACCGTCTGCAATCCTATAAGGATTACTGCAAGAATTTTCACCCCGAACGCATCCATTACGTAAGATTCAAGGACGGGAAGGGCACGCGCAAGGCCATAGCCAAATGCTACACGGTCTTCACGGATTCGGACTACACTCGCCTACCCTACAAGGTCCCGACGCAAAGAGCCATTTGCCTCAATTATTTTGGAGGACTTATCAAAAACGAATTTCACCGTTGGGAAAATCACGGTGGCTTCGAAAAAATGCTTCAGGAACAGCGGGATATGTACAGGATGTACGATTATCACCTTTCTATATCCGATATCAGTTCCAAATTTATCGCTCTTGACAACTGCCATTACTATCCCCATTTTATTTCTCTCGGCTTTCCTCGCAACGACATCCTTTTCAAAGACCATTCCGCATTAAGAAGCGAAATCGAAAAGCTTGTCGGATTCAAGATCAGCAAACTGATTACCTACGTTCCCACACATCGCGACTACGAAAATCCGGCACGTGAATTTTACGACGCTCAAAAAGCAAAAAAGCGTTCCATTTGGGGAAACGTCACCGAAGACGAGCTCGGCAATCTTGAAAAGACCCTAGCCGAAACAGGAACGTTAATCATCGCAAAAGTTCATCCGATTCAACAAGCTCACACAAACGTTGTCAAAGCCGAAGGAACACAGCACATCCTTTTCTACAAGGATTTGGTCCAAAAAATCAAGACCAGCCTCAACCCTCTATTAGCCATTTCAGACAGCATCATTACGGACTATACGACAACCGTGTACGACTTCTTGTACATGGATCGTCCCATCATCTATTACTTCTACGATATCGAACGCTACCGCGAAACGCGCGGGTTCTTTATCGAGCCCATAGAATCGATTTGCGCCGGTCACCTAACGTATAATTTGGCACAGATGCAAGACGCCATTCGGGACATCGCAGAAGGGAAGGACCCAGAAAAGCAAAAAAGAGCTTTCTTGCGACAGCTATTCATCAAATACGACGACGCCAACGCAACGCAGCGCATTAAGGATTTCTTTTTTCCGTAAAGACCTATGATCGCTTTCTACATTGGCATACTCATACTCTGCTTCTGGAAAATCAAATTCTCAAAAAAAGATTTCTACAATGATTTTCTACAGCGGGACCAATGCGATTCCATAAAAGGAATTTTCATTCTTTTCGTTTTCGTAAGACACATCCTTCAGTATATCATCGGTAGCGGCTATGATTTTTCCGCCATGCCCGACCAGCTTTTTGTAAAAATCGACCGCGAGCTGGACCAACTCATAGTTGTCATGTTTCTGTTTTATTCCGGCTACGGAATCATGGAATCCATTTTCAAAAAGAAAGCGGATTACGTAAAAAATATGCCGTTAAAGCGAATTTTACCGACCATCCTAAATTTCGACGTGGCCGTACTCGCATTCTTTATATTGAACCAATTTATCGGCAAAGAAATGACCATTTCCGAGGTATTGCTTTCATTTACCGGATGGGATAGTATCGGAAACAGCAACTGGTATATTTTCGTAATTGTACTTTGTTACGCCATTGTCTGGTTGTCTTTTTTCATCACGACAAAAGCTCAGGTTCTCAACCCTAAAAGAGCCCTCGTTTTCGCCAGCTTTTTATTCATCATTGCGCTTGTAACTCTAGCCCTTACCAAAAAAGAATGGTGGTACAACACTATTTTTGCTTTTGACGCAGGACTTTTATTTTCCTATTTCAAAGAAAAGCTCGTACCCACACTACAAAAGAACTATGCATTCGCATTCACAGCATCGACAATAGCATTCATCGCACTTCATTTATTGCACAACCGAATCCCGTCACCGTTATTCAATCTGGAATGCATCGTTTTCGCACTGTGCGTCATTCTGGCCACAATGAAAGTGAAAATAAAGAATCAAGCGCTTCTTTGGCTTGGTGCCCACTTGTTTCCGCTATACATTTATCAAAGGCTTGCCATGATTGCCCTATCGCGCGTAGACGATGGAGCATTCGTAAAAAACAACCCTTTAGTCTACATGCTTATCTGCTGCGTTATTATGATACTGATAGCGATTCCTTACCGTTTCATTCGCATTTCGTTCAACAAGTAGGGACACCCCATCCCATTTTGCTATATTTGCCTTCAAAGAAACATCATCGAGATGTCTCCTTATAAAAAAGAGGAATCGTATCATGTACTATGTCAACCCCATCATAAAGGGATTTTTTCGCACCAACCAGCCGGAAGGTCGCGGCAAATACGTAAGGCTCGATCAGAACGAAAACCCAGATGGAATCCCGCAATGGCTCTTTGACAAAGCAATGGCGAAAGTCACCCCAGAATACCTTTCCATCTACCCCGAAGAATCCAAGCTCACTGAAGAATATGCGAAGGTCATCGGCCTCACCGCCGACAACATCGCCCTCACCGACGGAAGCGTCGTTGCCATGGGATACGTGATTAAAGTGTTCGGCGAGCCGAGCAAGGACCTCGTCTGTGTCACGCCGACATTCGGCATGTACAAGGTCTACGCCGACATGCAAGGCATGAACACGAAATTCGTCCACTATGAAAAAGATTACACGTTCGACATCAAAAAGCTTCTCGCCGAAATCAACGAGAACACGAGCCTAGTCTCTCTCGTGAATCCGAACATGCCTATCGGTAACGCCTACACCATGGACGAAATCCGCAAGGTGCTCGACAAGGCCAAGGAAAACAACGCGCTTGTCATCGTTGATGAAGCCTATTATCTCTTCCACAAAGAAACGGCTCTCCCGCTCCTGAAGGAATACGACAACCTCGTCATTCTCCGCACATTCTCCAAGATGCTTTCGATGCCGGGGCTCCGCATCGGAGTCGTCATTTCGAGCGCAGAAAACGCCCAGTACGTTCGCAACTACAAGCCGCACTACACTGTGAACGCGGTTGCACTTGCCGTTGCTGAAGAAATGGTTGCCAACTACGACCGCGTCGTGAAGGAACTCACCGACAAATTCGAAGCGGGCAAAACTTACCTGCTCAATGCACTTAAAGAAACCGGCTACTCCTTCATTCCGACCGAAGGCTGCTTTATCTGCATTACGCCCAAGCATAAGACCGCAGAATACATCACCGACGAACTCAAGAATCGCGGCATTCTCATCTTCTGCGGCAAGGGTGATTCCGCCGGATTCCTACGCGTCACCATCTGGGACAAAAAGTACATGGAAATGTTCATGAAGGAACTTGTGGACATCGACGTAGCCTAACAATAACGACAATAGGATTTTTCAATGAAGCATGTAGCAATTATTCTGGCAGGTGGCTCCGGAACCCGGATGGGGGGAGCCATGCCCAAGCAATTTCTCTCGTTGAACGACAAGCCTGTCATTGTTTATACGTTGGAAAATTTTCAGCGGAACGAGAACATTGATGAAATTCTCATTGTTTGCATAAAGGACTGGATCGAGCACCTCAAAGAAATTCTGGACGAATTTAAAATTCCCAAGGTAAGGTGGATTGTAGAAGGCGGTGCGACCGGTCACGACTCTTCCCGCAACGGCATTTTCTTTTTGAAGGACAAACTGGAAGATGGAGACCAGGTAATTATTCACGATGCAGCCCGCCCCATTCTGCCCCAGCAAGCCATCAACGAGATGTTAAAAGTCTCGCACGAAAAAGGAAACGCATCTCTCGCTATTCCCTGCTACGAAACGGTGCTGTTTACCGAAGACGGTGGCAAAAGCGGACTCAAAGAATTGGATCGTAGTTCCATTATGCGTGTACAGACCCCGCAAGCTTACAACTACAAGTTGATTCGTACCATGTACGAAAAAGCCGAAGCCGAAGACAAGCACGATTTCATTTACGCAGACCTCGTCTGCACCTATTACGGCGAACGCATTTACTTTTCCAAAGGCTTTACGAACAACATCAAGATTACCCGCAAAGAGGACATCCCTCTTTGCAAGGCCCTCATGAAGTTTAGTGACGAAGAGCTGTTCAATTCCTAACCAAAGGATTCATATGATCAAGAAAATTGCAATTGGCGCAGACCACGCTGGAGTGGAATACAAGCAGTCCCTTATCCAATATTTAGAATCCAAAGGCTATGAAATTATAAACGTTGGCACCGATACCACAGACGCCGTCGATTACCCCATCTACGCCAAGAAAGTATGCGAAGAAGTCACAAGCGGACGAGTCGATACAGGCATTCTCATCTGCGGTACCGGAATCGGCATGAGCATGATGGCAAACAAGCAGAAGGGCATCCGCGCAGCTGTTTGCGGAGACACTAAATCAGCCGAATTCACCAGGCTCCACAACAATGCAAACGTTCTCTGCATGGGCGCACGCATTATCAGTTTTGACCTCTGCAAGCAAATTACAGACATCTACCTTGCAACCGACTTCATGGGCGGCAAGCACAAAGTGCGCATCGACATGTTTGAGTCCAATTAAGTCAGCAAGAAAAATTCCACATCATGAAAGATTTAAGTGTTAGAACATCTCGATTTAGCGATTCGATGATCCGCCAAATGACTCGCATTTCTTTGGATTGCGGGGCCATCAACCTTTCCCAGGGGTTTCCAGACTTTGAGCCGCCTAAAGAAATTACCGACCGTTTGAAAACGGTCGCCGACGAAGGCCCCCACCAATACGCAGTCACTTGGGGTGCTCCGAACTTTAGGGAAGCCCTGGCCAAAAAGCAGAGTCACTTTACCGGGCAACACATCGACCCCATGAAAAACGTCGTAGTCACCTGCGGCAGTACAGAGGCCATGGTAGCAGCCATGATGGCCGTGACAAATCCTGGCGACAAAGTCGTGCTGTTCTCCCCCTTCTTTGAAAACTACATTGCAGACACCATTCTTTGCGGCACAGAGCCAATCTATGTTCCTCTAATCCCGCCCGATTTCAAATTCAACGTGGATGCACTTGAAAAAGCAATCTGCACCGAAGGCGTCAAGGCCTTGCTCGTCTGCAATCCATCGAACCCCAGCGGCAAGGTTTTCTCAGAGCAGGAACTCCAGATTATTGCAGACCTCGCCATCAAACATGACATCTACGTCATTACCGACGAAGTCTATGAGCACATCATCTACGCCCCGCACAAGCACACACATATTTCCACCCTCAAGGGCATGGAAGAAAGGACTCTAGTCTGTTCTTCCCTTTCAAAGACTTTCTCTATTACAGGATGGCGGCTTGGCTATGTAATTTCAAGCGAACGCATCATTGACAGAGTCAAGAAAGTCCACGACTTCTTGACCGTCGGTGCGGCAGCGCCACTTATGGAAGCCGCCGTTGTCGGCTTGAACTTTGGCGACGACTACTATATCGGTCTGCAGCAGCACTACACCCACATGAAAAATCTTTTCACGCAGGGTCTCAAGGATTTAGGGATCCCTTTCACCGATCCTCAAGGCGCCTACTTTGTACTGGCGGACATCAGCAAGTTCGGCTACAAGAGCGATGTGGATTTCTGCGTAGACCTAGCCCAAAAAATCGGTGTCGGAGCAGTTCCCGCTTCCTGTTTCTTCAAGGAAGATGTCCATCACCTTATCCGCCTGCACTTTGCCAAGAAAGACAAGACGTTGAACGAGGCTTTAAATCGACTTGAAAAAATAAATATTTTAGTTAAATAAAGAAAATTTCAACAAGCGGTAAATCATTCTCGGCGATGTCTTGAACTTAAGCGCCATAACTATCATTTGCCAACGCAATTTTTTATCAACAGTCAAAAAGGCGTTTCTTACAACATCACACGCCATACGATCACGCGAGGAATTGTAGCGCTCTAAAAAATCGGGATGCTTCATGAGCATCAATTCCCACGCTTGTGTGTATTTTAAAGGATTCACAGAAAGAGAATCCGTTTGAATGATGTAATCCACTAGAGGTTCTTCCATACAATATATGGAATAATTCTTTTGCGCACGCACAAGCAATTCAAATTCCTGAAACCTAGGCATTTCAGAATCAAATTTTTCTTGCTTAAAAACAATGCTTTTGCCAATAAGGGTTTGTGTGCCGATAGACATGGGCATCACATCTTTCGACAAGAAGCCTTCCTTAAAATAATCCGAAACAAGGCCAATCTTTTTCCCATCAGACATTCTATTCATTCTGCAAAATACAATGTCGGCATTTTTTTCTTGAAGGGCCTTCAATTGCTTTTCAAGCTTATCTTCATGCCAAATATCATCGCTATCCTGAAATGCGATGTATTCTCCACGGGCATGATCAATTCCGTTGTTACGAGCAACGCATGCACCAGCATTTTCTTGGTGCACATAGACAATTCTATCATCGTTAAAGCTTTTTACCACTTCACGCGTATTGTCAGAAGATCCATCGTCAACAATAATCAGCTCAAAATCCTTGTACGTCTGGCGCAGGATACTTTCAACAGCCTTAGGAAGAATGCGCGCTCTATTGAAAGACGGGAGAACAATCGAAATCATACCACCTCCAAATTGCACTGGTTACATATGGCACGATACATATTTTCGCTGTAACAAGTTCCAACAATAGAAGCATCTTCGAACAAATCATTCAGTTGCTTTGTTGAAGCGATATCCCCTGCAGAAATCTTTTCAATCAAATCATCGACATTCAGCGCCTTGTCCGTCACAACGCGTCCGTAAGCGTCATTCAAAGAGGAATACGACAAATAATCCGCTTCATCAGGAACATAGAATACAATCGGCCTATTCAACAAGGCGTAATCGACGCTGCAACTAGAATAATCTGTCACCAAGCAATCCGCAGCCATCAGCAAATGCTGCACAGACCGAACCTGCTTATCGCCGAGCACCTGAAAATGGCAGTTATCCGATTTCATCGCGAACTGAGTCAGCGGATGCAGCTTGACCAAGAAAAGGATGTTTTCCTTTTTCAAATAATCCTGAAACTTTTCGCTAGAAGAAAGTTCCTGCAAAATATCCTTGACGGTGTCCCGATGAGTATTCGGGCTCACGCGATAAGTCGGCATGTAAAGAACAACCTTCGAATACGAATCAAAATCCACATTTGAAACCAATGACGAGCGTTCCATTTTTTCGCGGAACAGGTCGTTACGCGGCTGTCCGGTAATTACAATCGAGTCTCGTTTGACATCGAATTGTTCCATCACTCGTTCAGCGGTATATTCCGACGTTCCTAAAGATATGTCGCGGCCAACCCAGTTGAAAACCGCATCCACAGTTCTCTTTACATTCAACTTGAGGCCGGAATAATTCTCATTATAGATTTTCTTGAACCCGCCAACACCATGCCACAGTGCTACGATTTTTGCACCGCCCACCAAAGGAATCGCGCCAAAATCATCCAAGCCATTTGTCATAATGGCAACACCGCAGCGAAGAGACATCATCACGCCCTTGAACGAAGAACTAAGGTAAGCCTCGTAACCCAATTGACGTACCTGAGCAACAACATTCTTGTTACGAGTAAGCCAAACGCAACGAATGTTCGAATGGTTCTTGTTCACGTATTCAAACAAGAACTTGGCGTTATCATCATATTTTTTCCCAATCCAGCAACCAAAAGCCCAAAGATTCCTGTCACGGAACGTAATCAACTTCAAAATACGGAAGAGAACGCCCATCATGGGCAACGAAAACTTACGCCATTCAAGGAACTTAGGTAACTTCATACAGCAATCAAACTTTCCACTTCACTTTGGCAGCACGTTTATTATTCTTGATTTTCGCACTATGCTTTGAATACAAAACTATAGCCCACATCGGAAGCAAAAGATAAACCCATTTTTTTACAAGACCAAACGAGAATACCGTCTTTCTACAGAATTTTTTCCAAAAATACGATTCCATCACTTCTTCGAGAACCGGATTTTTTGCACCCGCATTGCGCCAACTTCCATTCTGCTCATGGACACAAACATTACATCCATCGTATGTGTTAATCATAAAGTACGAGTCTGGATAAATCACCAAATCATCAAACACACTCGGCTTTCCGTCAAAACGCACGAGCTCACCCTTATAACCATATTTCTGGATAAAGATATGAGTCATAATGCAGGAATTCGGAGTCATATCATTTTCACCATCAACAACAAAATGGCGATTCTCGTAATAATCCAAGCAAGACTTCAAAAACGGATGATGTGCTTCTGCACCAATAATGTGAGTTGAAATTTGGTCAGTGAATTCCGTTCCTAAGAAGAGTCTGTTGTCAAGAAACGGATCAAGCGTCGAATAAAAAACGACATCGGTATCTAAATAAATGCCGCCATATTTTTCAAGGACCCACAGCCTAAAGAAATCCGAAACAAAAGCCCATTTCTTTTGTTCATACGCTTCCTTGGCATACACGAACTCTTCTATTGGCAAATTCGATTCGTTCCATTCGACAATTTCATAATCAAGCAAAACTTTTTTCCAGCTTTGCAAGCAACGTTCTATATTTTCGGGTTTAGCCGCATTTTTCGTGCTAGAGATCCAAATATAATGAATTTTCTTGGGAATCATTTACACACTCCGCATCACCCCGAAATACTGACGGGTATTCTTAAAAATATATGGAGACAACCAATGCAAGAGAATCATCACCTTAAGGGCAAAAGAAACTGACTTGGACAAATTCTTTTTCGTGTAACGAACTTTGGATATTTCCGACTGAATTATAGAAAAAGAACCATACCGGAGGACATCATCCATTTTTCCGCGACCTCCGCGAACAAGGTGCATTACCCTCGGCCCATCAATCAATCTGCGTTTCAAGCCAATCTTAGCCATGCGCCATTGCATATCCGTTTCTTCATAATACAAGAAAAAGTTTTCATCAAAACGTGCTAGTTCAGACTTTTTCACAAACAAATCTGCCCCGATAACAAAATCAACATCACCAACAAATTTCTTATAAACTGGAACCGGGCGAAGCTTGGAAATATCCATGTGAAGGAACTTCATGGCATTCTTGACCGCAAACGCAGCCAAGTGATGCATCATGGCCTTTATCAGTTTTCCATTTTCCGGGAAAACGCCATGTGATTCCGTGAGGGTTCCTTCGGCATCTACCAAGTTGCATCCTAAAGCGCCCAAATTTTCGCTTTCATGGCCTTTCCAATAATCACAGAAGCCCTTAATGGCATTGTTGAGCAGCAAGGTATCGCTATTCAAATAAAAAACAAATTCGCCCTTGGCTACATTCAGACCACGATTATTAGCCGCACCAAATCCAAGGTTCGCCTTGTTTTCGACAAGAACCACCTGCGGAAACTCATTGCGCACCATTTCTACGGAGCCATCTTCCGACCCATTGTCAGAAACAATGACTTCAAAAGAAATATCTTTCGTCTGTTCAAACACAGAACGCAGACAATTACGCAACAATTCGCACGTTTTGTAATTGACGATGATGACAGAGACTTCTACCGCAGAACTCATTCTTCGGCGTCCTCCTCATCTTCGCCGTCACTTTGCTGGCGCAACTTTTCAAAATAAGCTTCGTATTCGCCTTCCAATTCATCACGGCGGTCAAACTTGCTCTGAATATGGCCTATGCAGAACCAATAGAGGAACGGCTGCAAAGTACCCAATTCCCACACGGCAGCTCCGATCATGGCCGTCAGGCAAAAACAAATGGTACACACTTCAAAAAAAGCATACTTGAAAATCCGGAAGCCAGAAACAAGGCTGTACGCACAAATTCCCATCAACATGGCAAGGCCAAAGAAGCCAAGCTCTGCAGGGATTCGCACATAATCACTATCGGGAATGCCCAAATACCCTTCTTCGACAGCGCCATGACCAAAACGTCCAAGTCCCCGCCCAAAGAAGTTCAACTGCTCAATAAACTTATCAAAGAGTGCAAATCGGTCCTGGACAATATTTCCATCGTAACTCACGGAACGGTTTAGAACATAATCCACAAAGTCGACATCCAAATAGTTCATCACGAGCAGGAATATTCCCGTTCCAAAGATGCCGGCGCAAATCCACAGGGAATAAAGCAGGTTTCGCGATGGCAAACGTTTAATCGTTGCATACACCGTAAGCGAGACAAAGAACAGAACGCAAAAAGCTATCGAAACACGCTGCTGTGCAAAGAACAGGCAGAAAAAACTCAACGCAAAACAAGCCAAGTCAAATTTCTTGTAGCATTCATCAACCACTATTTTTTTTGCAGAATACATAAACAGGAACAGCGACGAATAACCGATAAAATAAGAATGCGGCCAGAACGACGACATTCTTGTAAATTCGTACAACAGTTTTCCCGACAGTTCGTTGACATCCGAATCGAAATTGGACCAAATAACGTCAGCCTTGTACGACATGTAAAAATAGGGCTGGAAAAAGTAGAAGTACACGCCGCACACCATTGCAAAGAACAGCGGGGCTCTAAAGTTTTCAAAAAAATCGTCCGTCTTAAACGTTTGGCTGCGAGCAATAAAATAAAACAATATCGGAACAACCTGGCCTCTTATTCCCAAGTAATACAATCGCATCGAATACGTGTATTCCACAAAGAAATAGCTTACCAAGCTATACATGAGGTACACAAAGACTAGCCCGTCGAACCATTTCCAACGAATGGTCGACTGGCAAATCAACGCCGTCGCAGCGACACACAATATTAAAACGGAAGAGACATCTTTAACACCGAACATCAAACTTGCTGCAATGGCAACAAGAAACCAGTAATAGTATTTTATGATGTTGGTAAACAGTCTTTCCAAAAGTATTCCCCTTGGAAACTATTTCTTCTGCTTTCTGTACTTCCACAACAACATAAGAAAACGCCAATCCCTCAGAATGTACCTCTTAAACATTCGGCCCGGTTCCTGCCACATACGGTAGAACCATTCAAGGCCACAGTTCGACATCCATCGAGGAGCCCTTTTCTTACGACCCGCAGCAAAGTCAAGACTCGCACCAATTCCAAGACTCAGCGGAATATGCCACCGATCCTTGTTTTGCGAAATCAAGATTTCCTGTTTCGGACAACCAAGGGCAACAGCCAAAATATCCGGTTCGGTCAAGGCCAGGCGGCGATCGACTTCGGCCATCTGGGCCGGGTTGTTTTCAAAGCCCTTTGCAGGCGAATAACAGCCCACCACGCGCAGTTTCGGATACTTCTTTTCCAAATTCCGCGCAGCCTTACGCGCAATGCCTTCATCGGCCCCCAGGAAAAAAATCTTATAGCCTTTTTTAGCGGCCATTCCGCAAAGTTCCGGCAAAAAATCGGAACCCGAGATTTTCTCCTTTATCTTGCCCCCATAGAATTTGGAGAACCAAATAATGGGCATGCCGTCTGCCAAAACAAGGTCAGCCTTTTCATAGGCATCGCGCAACCCGCTGTTCTTCTCCAACAAGACCAAATGGTCCACATTTGGCGTCGCAACAAAAGCACACTTCTTCTGTCTGATTAAATCGTCTGCAGCAGAAATAGCCTCACTCATCGTGAGGTTATCCACAGACACATTTAAAAAACGAACTTTTGACATTGCGAAAAACTTTACTCCGCTTTCCCCTTACCAATACTGGATACTTCGAAGCCGATTTCACGAAGAGCATCGGCATCCAAGATATTGCGGCCGTCAAATACGAAGGCAGGCTTGGCCATACCCTTGTATATACGCTTCCAATCCAGTTCAGCAAAACACTTCCATTCCGTGCAAACCACCACGGCATGAGCGCCTTCGGCAGCCTTGTACGGATCTTCCTCAAACTGTACCTGGTCAAGCACATCCTTCAAGTCACGCTTGGCATCAGGAATAGCCTTCGGATCGGTAACGACCGGCAGTGCATGTTCAGCGAGCAGGTCACGCACAACAAGATTTGCAGGGCTTTCACGAGTGTCGCCGGTATTTGCCTTGAAGGCAAAGCCGAACACGGCAATCTTCTTACTTGCAATCGTGTTGAACATGGTCTCGAGCATGCGGTCCACCACGCGGTGGGTCTGCCATTCATTGATTTTCACCACCGATTCCCAGTAAGCGGCCACTTCAGGCAGTCCGTAATAGCCACACAGGTACACGAGGTTCAAAATATCTTTCTTGAAGCAAGAACCGCCAAAGCCGATAGAAGCCTTCAGGAACTTGGGACCGATACGGCGGTCCTTACCCATCACGAATGCGACTTCGTCCACATCGGCGCCAGTCTTTTCGCAAAGGGCGCTAATCGAGTTAATAGAGCTAATACGCTGGGCCAAGAAGGCGTTTGCGGTAAGCTTCGTGAGTTCAGAGCTCCAAAGATTCGTCGTAAGAATACGTTCGCGCGGCACCCAGTGGGCGTACACATCCACCAGCTTCTGGCAGGCGGCAAGACCGGATTCGGTCTGGTGACTACCGATAAGCACGCGATCCGGTTCAAAAAGGTCGTTAATGGCGGTACC
The DNA here is from genome assembly GCF_900316465.1 of uncultured Fibrobacter sp. NCBI lineage: Bacteria > Pseudomonadati > Fibrobacterota > Fibrobacteria > Fibrobacterales > Fibrobacteraceae > Fibrobacter > uncultured Fibrobacter sp. The sequence continues at coordinate 129,725 of NZ_ONDD01000001.1, forward strand.
TTCGGCCAAGAATTCAGGGTTAGACAGCACTTCGAAGTGCAGGCCCTTGTCATTAGAGTTCAAGATTCGTTCCATGGCGGCAGCGGTACGCACCGGGAGCGTAGACTTTTCCACAATAATCTTGCCTTCGTCGGCGATTTCCAAGATATTGCGAGCGGTCTTTTCCCAATACTGCAAGTCAGAGGCCTTGCCGGCGCCGTGGCCAAAAGTCTTGGTCGGGGTATTCACAGAAACAAAGATAATGTCCGCTTCTTTAATGGCAGAGGGAATATCGGTGCTAAAGAAGAGGTTACGGCCGCGGGCATGCTTCACAACGTCATCAAGACCGGGTTCAAAAATCGGGAGGTTGTCGCTATTCCAAGCGTCAATACGGGCCTGGTTGATATCAACCACAGTCACTTTCACATCAGGGCACTTGTCGGCAATAACAGTCATAGTGGGGCCACCGACATAGCCCGCGCCAATGCAAAGAATCTTGGTATTGTAACTCATAATGTGCCCAAATTTAGCAAAATACCGCCTTTCTGACTTTGATTATAACTAAAGAAAACCCCGATGTGCACATTCGTAAGGTTTATATTAGCACTTTCCGTTCACCATATGTTCGCGGTGAAAGCAGCAAAGATTCCAATGTAAAATTGAGTTAAAGAAACTCACTTGAAAACGGCGGTCAAGGTTTCCACTTCCCCCGGGGACACATAACGCGTCTGCTCCATTACGCCATCACTCCAACCCGCCCAAACGCCACCATTAGTTGGCACAGCCTCAAGCATCACGGAAAGCCCTTCAAAGAAATTGACCACTAGCGGATACGAATCAATTTTCAGTCCGTGAACGTTTATTACACCCGGTCCGCTTACCGAAAGAGACAACGCAATCGGACGCCCTAGTTCAAAATATTCACGCAGTTCATCGTACACAACCCCCGGGCGGTCCTGCGCAAAGCTCTTGATGTCTTCAAGCTGACGGTCCATTCTTGACGCATTCAAGTTCCAACGCTCCTGATCGCGCGGAATTTCCGACTCGATTTCAGACATCATGCGTTCAATACGGGCAAGCACGCGCGTGCTCGAGAAATTCATATTCAACAGCACCGCCATGCGGTTCACGAATGCGGTACGGAATCCGGAATTTTCAAGCAGTCTCCGGAACAACTGCGTATACTCAGGGCCGTTCGGCCAAGATTCACCATCTTCTGCCGCGGCAAATTCAAAGATGTTGTTCGTGTATTCACTGTAACCGTTCCCCATTCCGAAATCCATGTCGTACAGGAACCATTTCCACTGAGTTTTCGGATTGTTGCTACGCCACTTCTTCAGGTTGTTGCCCGGCCAGTCGCGGTTATTCGCATACATTTCGGTCTGCATATAATTGATAAAGTTGTCAACATCGATTTGAGAAGCCAAATAGGCATAATTGTCTTCGTTTTCAAGGCTATTGAGTTCAAGCCAATCCATCAGCGCCACGTAATCGACAGCAGAGCCCGCCGACACGGAATTGTCCGCTTTAAGCAAATCAATATCGTCAGGATTCAGCCCATAATGTGTTTCAAAGTAGTACTCGGTAGAACGCTCGCGAATGCTATGGATGCCATAATATTCACCGTTATAGTAAACCACCGCAAATCGACCGCGCTGGTAATCCACACCCAAGCCTTCGCTAATCGAACTGGCCAAACGGTCGCGAATGTAGTCGTTGCCGAAATTACTTCCGTTATTACGCAAAATGAAAACCTTGAACTTGTTCAGCTCCGGAAATTCCGGGAACAGGCTGTAATGCAAACGTTTGTCGCCATACTTTTCGCGGAAGGTAATCGACACCGACTTCTTGTCATTCTGGCGGCTGTAATTTCCGAAAATCTTGAGACCCGCGCGTTTTACGAATGCGGGCTCATTCACACCCGGCTCCATGAATTCCACCGCCACGGGGATTTCCTTGTCAAGCCAGTAATTCGCACCGTAATGAGGCGCCTTATCCTGCGCAAAATTTCCTTCCATATAGATTCCCGAATCCGGATCAAAAAGCGAATTCGGGTCCGCCGTCAAAAACACCGCCGGGACTGCAGGCGCCTTGTCAAAAACGTACGTGCGCACCAGTTCTTCGCCCGGAAGCTTGCCCGCCTCAAAAGCAGCACAGCGAACTGTCGTAGTCGATTCAATCGTCAGCGCCGTCGCGACTGCAGACTCTGCCATAGGCGCAAGGCCGCCCTTTTCGCAGCGCACATTCGCGCTTTCAGGCAAGGCAATCACAAAAGCCTTGTCGTAAAAGCCTGACGACGGAATTTCAGCCAAGGTATCTACCGCCGGCGAGCGCGACTGCACCACTGGCTGCGTCACAAGGCCATAGGGCGAAGCGTCGCCAAAGCCAAAACCATTTGTGCCATCGGCAAACGTTCCGAAGCTCCAAGTTTTTCCTACAGGCATTTCAGGGTATGCAACAGAATCTACAATCGCCGTATCGGCATTCACCAAATACAAGCGCCCACCCGCCTCAGAAATCTTGAAACCCGCATGCGGTTCATGTCCGCGATTGCGGGCGATATAGCTAAAAACTTTAACAGTCACCTCTTGCGATTCATTCGCCTCGGGACTCATGCGCGTGCCGTAAATATTCTTGAGGTCCGGGAACGTCGTCCCTGTCGGGAGAGCCGCGCGGTACACCGTCGAAGAATCGCCCGTACCCGTAAACACGATTTCGTAACCTTTCCAGTCATCAATATCGGGCTGCGTGAGTCTGAAAGAAACCTTGCGATCCTTGGTAATGTAGGCCTGCATCAAGATTTCATTCGCCGCCGAAATATCGAGCACGTCGTCCTTATCAGAACTTCCGGTTCCCACGAACACCGCAATCGATGACCAGCCAAGTTCCTCATTCTCGCCAAGTTTCATGACGGCGCCAAACTGGCTGCCACCTTTTGCGCCAAAGCAGTTTTCCTTCTTGCCCGGCAAAGGGTCCGCATAGCTATAACCCGGCGGGTCATTCTGCGAATCGGTCCATGTCCAGCAACCAGGTCCAATCATGTCAAGAGAATCATGCGGCAACACATAATCAGGGTAATTCTTGCCCGACATGAACACCAGCAAGAATGCATTCGGCGCCATTTTCACATTACCGAATTTCCATTTGAACGGATCCGTTTTCGAATCGGTCAAATACAGGCCCGACAAATCTACCGTATCAGCCGAAGTGTTGAAAAGTTCCACCCAGCCGGCATCGCCACCCTCGTGGTCTTCATAAACAATATTAATCGGGTCAACCTCGGTAAACATGACCGGGCCACCCACAAATCGGAGCGTTACGCTATCGACAGCCGTAGAATCATTTGCAGGAACATCCGGTTCAGACTTAGAAGAACTTGATGAATCGTCGGAACATGCCGAGAGCGCCAAAGCCGACAGCAACAATATGCAAGAGAACGGCCCTCCGGCCTTACAAACCAAAGACGAGAAAAAACGCCAACACACCATGTATTGAATATATATTAAAAGGCCGACAATCGGCGGATAATAAGCTTTTCTTAAGCCGATTTCTTTTTCTTTCTTCTAGGGCGGCGCACAATAAAGAGGCAAGCGCCAATCAGCACGAGGCTCACCGAAATCACCTTGCCCAATGGGAAGGCTTCCGAAAACACGAGCACGCCGGCCAAAGTCGGCACCGCGGCACCAACAGCCGCACTGAACGGGATAATGAACAGCGCGCGACCGCGGGAGAACGAAACCTGTGAATACAAGAAAGCAATGCTATAAGTCGCAATGTAGCCAAGCGTCCTAAAATCCAAAAGCACGTTCGCTACAGACGAAAGTTCGATGTGGTCCAAGTCAAAATCCATGGCAAGGCTCTTGTAGAATGCGGCGGAAAGCCCAAAGCCGACACCCATGATCAAGGAATCCACCATTTCGCGGTCCTTGACCCACAAGTGCGCCACAAGCGTCACGGCAGAGAGGCCGCCGGCATACGCCCACAGCATTCCGATATTCTGCATGGCCGTAGATTCGCCCAGGTTTTCGACAGAGTACAACAGGCCCGCCACAACAAAGCAAATCGCAATCACAATGCGCTTGGTCAAAGCCTCTTTTAAAATGCAGAAACCCATGAGAGCCGTAAGCACCGGGTTCAAGACCATCATCGGTTGAACCTGGCTCAAGTCATAGCGGGCCATGGCAATGTAGTAGCCAAGCGTCGCAAGACCCGAGCAACAAATGCCAAGCCACCAGAACTTATTGGTGACAACGCCCTTAAAAAATTCCCAAGGTTTCGAAGTACCGCCCGTACGCTTACCCACCGTAGACACGCCCGATTTTTCGAGAATGTTTCCGCAGGCAAAAAGGAACGCCGGCCCAATTGTCAAAAGAAGGAAAAGCATCGATCAAAGCCTATCGTAGATTTCCTGGTAAATCCAGTAGTTGCCCATGACGCGCTTTACGTAGTCGCGGGTTTCCCAATAGCTAATGTCTTCGGCACGCACGTCCCAAGACTTGCCCTCGCCTGCCGCCTGCCAACGCTTCGTGGGCTTGGGGCCTGCATTGTAGTTACCCAGCACATACATGTAGTCGTCATTGTATTCAGCCTTCAAGTCAACCAAGTAGCGAATACCCAGGCGAATGTTCATGTAGGCATTAAACAGTTGTCGCGGTTCAAACGTCGGCAGGTTTTCCTTTTCGGCAAGCATCTTGCCCGTTGCAGGCATAATCTGCAAAAGTCCGCAAGCACCCGCCGGCGACATGATTTCAAAGTTGAAAATCGATTCCTGACGCATCACGCTGTACACAAAGAACGGATCGATACGGTCGCCGGAATGGAACTTCACCTGGTCCATATACGGAATCGGGAACAGGTAATGCAGCACATCGATAGGCGGGGCCATCAGGCGGCGGCGATCAATGTTATTCTGGAACTGACGAGCGAGGCGATACCCGGCAGCGGTTTCGCCCATCTCGTAAAAGAGCTTGCCGTATTCATACAAGAAATCCAAACGTTTCGCATTCTTTTTGCGGGCTTCGTCGTAAAGGGCAAAAGCCTGTTCGCTAAAGCCATACTGGAACAGCGTACGAATGCGGTTGTAACGTTCCTGATTGTAGGTCGTATCGGGCTTGCCCATCTTCTGCGAGGCGCGCACCCAAGCAAGAGTCTGTTCCGGCGCCATACGCACGCCATGCGCATACGGCACATCCTTTTCAGCCATCAGCTTGTAGCCCACCAGCTTCATGCGGCTGCGGTGAGCGTAATACGCAAGCGGGAAATCGCGAATACAATCGAGGTAAGCTTCGCGGGCAAGGGAATCCTTTCCGACTCTCATGTAGGCATCACCCAAGAACATGCGAGCGCCACTACCACTCCACAGGAACGGTTCCTTGGTCGCTTCAATCAAAGCCGGAATCGCTTCTTCCCACTTTTCTTGCTTAAAGTAAACAAAGCCTATGCGGAACTTAGCCCACTGACGCTTGATATTGTTTTTGAAACGCTTGTGCGAAAGAGTCTTGTAGCACACAATGGCGCTATCGTACATTTCTTTCTGTTCGTATTCAAAGCCCTTCACCCACAAGTTGTTGGCGTTTTCCTTGCTGAACTGGCTTGCATCTTGCAAAGCGGCATCCATCTTGCGGATTTCTTTTTCGTAACGACCGGCGTTGTTGCGGTACAAGCGCAAAATCGACTGCATCCACAAGGGGCGAGCTTCTACAGAATCCAGCAAGAACTTGAACTGCTTAATGGATTCATCATCGCGCTTGAGTGTACGCAAGGTCACAGCGCGCTTTTCCCACAAAGCAATGCGGGTATTTATGTCAAGCGAACTCGGCGCCAGCTTTTTCTGCAAAGAATCTTCCGGCGGCGGGAGTGCCGCTTCGGGCGAAAGCGAAACAAGCACGGAATCCAAAATGCGAATGGAATCCAATAGCGTCAAGCATTCATTTGCATTATCCTTGGCGCAAGCCATCTTGGCATAAGCCACCTTTTCTTCCAAAGTCTCGGGAGCGCCGCGCACCTTACGGAGTCTACGAATGGCAGCGAAAGCAGAATCCTTGTAATTGGAAGCACTCGTCAAAAGCCTCAAGTAAATGCGCTTAGCTTCTTTCATCTGCTTGAACTGTTCCAAATACTGGGCATAGCGATAACGCAAGGCAGCCGCATCATCGGATTTCGGATACTTTTCTACAAAGACCTTCAACGAATCCGCATGGGCTCGGTCACTCAAGGAAGAGTCGGCCATCGCCGCTTCAATACGGAGCCTAGATGCAGCGCGGTCAAAAGAAGCATCCTGATCCAGGTTCTTGTACAGTCCGAGCACCACGCGCATGTTCTTGTAGTCGCGTAGCTTGAACAGGCACTTGGCCATTCGCAAAATCACGGAGCCATCTAACTGGGCATCGCGACCACGCAAGGAATCATAAGCAAAGTAGGCACTGTCCCACTGTTCCTTATAAAAGAACTGGGCTGCACGAGCAAAGTCGCGGACATTTTTGGGTTGTGCCTTGTCTTCGCTCAAAGCCTTCAGGCGGTCATAGCGCACCACCACATCCTGGAACTGCGAAGGCGCAACCTGTTCCAAAGCCTCGTACGGATTAGGGGGCGTAAACGGCATCGACGCAATCAAGCTATCAGTCGCTTGCGACGGAAGCGGACTCGGCGCCACAGACGTAGAACCCGCGAATGCGCACACGCCTAAAAACACAACCAACAAAACAATCCTACACATATTTTCTCCTAAAGCCTGCTTTCAAGAACCTTCGGCCCTTCATGCAGGGAGCTTTACCGCAAAGCGAATCCGCGGCAAGCTCATTCCATCTATTTCTTACTGTTATCCACCTGCCCCACGAAGCTCGATATACCCAAGTCGCGAATCGTCTGGGCATACTTGCCACGCATAAAGGCATTCACGCTTTCAGCATCGTCCATCTGCAACACCGTAAGCGCAGAATCGCGCACATCTTCGAAGTTGATCGAGCGGATAATTTTCTTTGTGGACATCACACTCCACGGAGTCATCGACAATTCGTCAACTCCAAGGCCAACCAGCAACAGCACACTCAACGGGTCCGCGCTCATTTCACCGCAAACCGCCACAGGGATTCCTTCGCGGTGCGCCGCCTGGACCGTCTGGTAAATCATGCTGAGCACCGCCGGATGGTGCGGCTGGAACATATCCGTAATCAATTCGTTCGTACGGTCCACGGCAAGCGTAAATTGCACAAGGTCGTTCGTACCGATGCTAAAGAAGTCCACCTCTTTAGCGAGCTTGTCGACAATCATCACTGCGGCAGGCACTTCGATCATCACGCCGATTTTTACCTTCGCGACTTTCTTGCCCTTTTCCTCAAGTTCCTTGCGGCACTTTGCAATGCAGGCCTTTGCGCGGCGGAGTTCTGCCATGCCCGAAATCATGGGCAACAGCAGGCGCAAGTTTTCCTTGGTATTTGCAAGGAGCAAAGCCTTGAGTTGCGTACAGAAAATATCTTCGCGATCCAAGCACACACGAATGGAGCGCCAACCCATAAACGGGTTAGATTCGTTCACCGCCGTAATGCCGCTTACCAGTTTGTCGCCGCCGGCATCCAAGGTACGAATCGTCACCGGGCAGGGGTACATGGTCTCAAGAATGTAGCGGTATGCATCGCGCTGTTCATCTTGAGTGGGAGCGTCGTTACGCAAGAACAAAAATTCAGAACGGTACAGGCCAATACCCGTCGCACCGAAGTCGGTCACCTTTTCCGATTCCGACGGAAGTTCAATATTTGCATGCAGGGTAATGTACTTGCCGTCGCGCGTCATCGGTTCCAGCTGGCGCATCGTGAATAGTTCACGGCGCTGTCTTTCGAAGACTTCCTGTCTTGCATGGAAATCCTTGACGTCATCCTGGTTCGGATTGATAATGACTAGGCCGCTCGAGCCGTCGACAATCACCGTGTCGCCGGTCTTGACCTGAGCCGCAAAATTCCTAAGGCCAGACACCAACGGTATCTGGAGAGAGCGCGCCAAAATGGCCACGTGGCTCGTACGGCCACCGGTATCCATCGCAAGCCCCGCCACCTGGCCGGGCTTGATCGACATCAAAAGGCTAGGCAAAAGTTCATGCCCGACAAGCACCACGCCGTCTTCGGTAGCCACATCCTCGAGCACAGGTCCGGAATCTTCCATGGCCGCCATCAAGCGGTTGTACACGTCCCTCAGGTCGGCCGCCTTGTCACGCATGGCAGGCGAATCGATTTGTTCAAACTTGTCGATGTAGGCGCCCAAGACCACATGCACCGCCCAGCGGGCATTCTTGTGGCCCTTGCGAACCTTTTCAATCACCCCATTGATCAAAGTGGGGTCTTGCAAAATCATCAGGTGGGTCGCAAAGATGAGGCTATCCTTCATCCCGGTGCGACTTTCAGAAAGTTCCTTAATCTGCGAAACTTCCTTGACCGTCTTGTGGACCGCTTTCAAAAACAGCTGTTCTTCGTCCGCAAGTCGGCTCTCGGGGAGAGTCTCCTCTACCACCGAAATCTTCCGGTTGGTAACCGGAAAAACACATCCCATGGCAAAGCCCGGGGATGCAGGAACGCCCGTCAAAACCGTACGGACTTGTTCCGGCTTTTTAACAGGGTTCTTCGTTGAAGTGGTCATTAAACAGACTTTCCAACTGAGACGCGACCTGTTCTTCGTCTTCGCCATCAATTTCGAATTTAACTTCGGAACCTGCAGGAATAGCAAGCATCATCACATTCAAGATGCTCTTGGCATTTGCCTTCGATCCCTCGAACACGATGGATATATCGCTCTTGGCTTGGCCGGTGATATCGACTATCATCCCGGCAGGCCTTGCGTGTATTCCCAACTTGTTTGTTACCACCAATGCTTTTTCGATCATTGTTTTCCTCAGAAAAAATCCACGTTGATGTCTAGACCATCTTGTAAAATAATGCGCACCAAGCTGTCCGCCGAATGAACCGTCTTGACCAAGTCGTCATGCAGGGTGCGGTCGTTCAGCAAGATACCCACCGTGTTGTCCTTGGACTCAATCTTCTTCTGGACCTTCACGACGAGTTCATCCAAATGGCTAGTCACTTCTTCCAGTTCGCCCAGCAACTTGTCGGCGTTGCCCATCACCTTCTCGGTGTTTGCGAACATATTGTCGATCGGCGGTTTCACGCCATCAATCAAGTTATTCACCTTGACCGTCACCTGGTTCAAGCCTTCAAGGCTCTTCCTAAGCTGCGGGTCAGCCGTATTCAGCATCACAAGCACGCGGTCTTCAAGCTTTTCGGCCTTTTCGAGTAGCGTCCTGAAGCGTTCCTGGAATTCCGGGTTCACAATCGTCTGGTTCAAAGCCTGCTTGACCGATTCCAGAAGCACCTTCGTCGAGTCGCAGACCTCGCCCACAAGACCAAGAGCTTCGGCGATACCGGCATCGAACTGGCCCGTAATGGTATCGCCCGGGGCAAAGTAACTTGTCGAATCACCCAGAATCATACCGATCTGGCGTTCACCCATGATACCGATGTTCTGCACGCGGATTTCGGAATCCTTCGGGATTTTCACGTCGGTGCGGAGCCTAATGGTTACCACCACGCGGTGGCCAGCTAAGTCGATTGACTCGACCTTACCGAGCTTCACGCCGTTTACCTTGACGGGGTCATCGAGCACCAAGGTACTCACCTGGGTAAATCGGAGATAGTAGGTGTTAAAGGTTTCGCGAGGGTCCTTCTCGTTTAAGAAGAATATTCCAAAAACAAGAATAATCAGGGCAAGGATGACCACCAAGCCTACTGAAAAATAAAGAGCGGAATACTTTTTCATTTGGAACTCAATCTAGCATTTTTTGTATAGAATACAGAAAAAGCTCTCCGAAAGAGAGCTTTTAAAGCCAGATTTATGGGGACTATTCGTCGATTCGAACAATCGGGCTGTTATTCTCGATACCGTTCACATGGCGGTCGAGCCAGTCCAAAAGCAGAGCATCGCGTTCTGCCTTAGGGAGCAAGAACTTTTCGCGGCCTTCCTTCTGCATGAACACGTCCAGATAAGTCATCAAGACGCCACCGGCCACCGACACGTTCATCGATTCGGTAATACCGTACTGGGGCAGTTTGAACTCGTAATCGGCATGGGCGAGCGTATCGGGGTGATTCCCGTGGAATTCGCTACCCAAGTAAAAAGCGGTAGGCTGGCTCAAGTCCAAATCCAGAACAGAATTGGTGGTATTCGTGCTGGCCACGGCAATCTTGTAGCCCTTGGCGCGCAACTTTTCCATGCACAGCATGCGCTTCTTGTAAAGGTACAGGCTCATCCACTTATAAGAGCCTTTCAGGATAGACTTGTTCACGCTATAGGCGTTGTCTTCTTCAATAATGTGAACGTCCTGAAGTCCAAACACTTCGGCGGTACGGATCACGGCAGAAATATTGTGCGGGTCGAACAAATCTTCGAGCACCATGCAAAAGTGTCTTGTACGGCGATCCACCACAGACGTCAAAAGTTCACGACGGCGTTCCGTCACGCGTTCCAAAAGGGATTCCAAAGTTTCGTTCGTCATTTCTTTTCCTTAATAATCTGAAGATCTTTCACCATAATAGGCACCGCCTGCATATCCTGTTCACGCTTTTGTTTGCGCGCTTTCTGCAAGCGTTCAAAGTCGCCAAGTTCCCAATGAGCCCCATTCACGACTTCTTCAAAATCCAGAACATACTGCACATTCTCTTCGGACTTGAGGGCCGCACTCTTGAGCATGGGTTCCTTATTGCCGCTAAAGTACATTCCCGACGCTTTCTTGATATCATTCACAATCTGCTCGATTTTCGTGTTCACAACGCTTCTGAACACCTTCATCTGCATAATGGAATTGAGCACCGAATTGCCCGGGAACACGATTGCAGTTAATTTGTACTTAATTATCTTACCCGGCATCGGGTCCATGTCCAAGTAGGCAATCGCCGTTCCGTGGAGAGCCCACTTTAAAATTTTTGCATGGCCATATCCAAAGAACAGGTCGCGCATGCCAAGCTTTTGACCAGCGCTGTCCTGCAAGGCCCAATAGAATTCACCCGAAAGGCTACGGCCATTGCTGCCGTTAAAGAACCGTCTGTTCGGGTGCGTGTATTCAAGCACGTAATTTTCGTCGAGATAGGCGTTAATCAACTGTGCCGTAAACGGCATGTTGTCAAACAGGTACTTGATTACGTTTTCATCAAGCGGAAGCGTTCCCGCATAAGTATATTCCACGCGGTATTGGCGTCCCAGTCTCGCATAAATTTCAGGAACCATCGGGGCCTTAGGGTCAGCCTTGTAACCGCGATTAGCAAGTTCCTTGTAGGGTTTGCAGAACTCGTCGTCGTACTTGACCTTGGGCCATGGCTTCATGTCATCTTCGAAACAGCCTTCGAACACCTGGTTCATGCAAATCTTGAGCCCAGAGCAAAGCGAGCGCAAGTCATCATTGCCGCCCAACTTCTTGCGCAAATTGTCATGCATGTGCACTTTCACCATGGGATTAACCGACACGGCATAATCCGAAGCGGCTTTGTCTTCAGCAAAAGAAACCGAAATGCTCAAGAGCATTCCCGCAAGCACACCCCCTGCAATACGGCTTAGCCACGACATTATCTAAACTCCAGACTGTCCTGAGGAATAACGGTAAAGGGCTTAATCGATTCCAATTTCGAAACGGGAGCAACAATCGAGGTGGTCATCTTATCCATGTCAAAATACTTCTTGACCATCGCCTTCACCTGGTCGGCAGTCACAGCATTGATTTCTTTCACGTATTCCAAGTAATGGTCGTAAGATTTCCCCTGCAATTCGCCCTTTGCAAAAATCACGGCAATCGCTTCGGGGCTATCGAACAGGCTCGGCAAGCTTTCGATCAAGGATTTCTTCGCCTGCGCAAGTTCTTCTTCAGTGGGGCCCTGTTCGGCAAATTCATTCACGACTTCGCGAATCAGCTTCAAGGCAAATTCGACCGATTCCACCTTGGTCTGCAACGCAATGGTCACCATGGCCGTGTCGCGGTAATCGTTGCCTACCATGCTATACACGCTGTAAGCAAGGCCTTCGTCACTACGCACGCGGTTCATCAGGCGGCTCGTAAAGCTACCACCGCCCAGAATAAAGTTTGCCACCGCAGCCGGATAGTAATCCGCATGGGGCCTACGTACAAAAGGCTGGTTCATCGAAATGTTGGCCTGCGTAATATCCTTGTCGACCACGTAGATTCCAGGCTTCCTCACAAAGGAAAGCGGAGCCGGTTCCTGCACCACAGGCTTTGCATTCTTCTTCACATTCTTGGCAACCGCGGCATTCCAACTTTCAAAGAATTCCTTGAGCATGGTCACCGCAGAATCCTTATCGATATCACCCGAAAGAGCAAACAGAATACGGGAATCCGCATACACGCCCTGGGCAAAACGCTTCAAGTCGGCAATCGTCACCTTCTTGTAGTCGGCAGCATTGGCATCCCAAAGTCTCGGGTTCGGAGCGTAGTTCACCTTGGAACGGAGCGCCGAAAGCACCTTTGCCGGCGTATCATAGCGGCGGTCATAGGCAGTCAGGTAATTCGCACGCAAGATTTCGAACTGTTCCTTATCAAAGGCCGGAGCGGTCAACACTTGCTTCGAAAGCGAAAGCATGTTCGCGAAATCCTTAGACAGGCAATCGATATCGAATGTCGAGGTAAACGTTCCGACCGAAGACGTAATCCCCGCACTAATGAATTCCAGAGAATCGTCCAGGGCCTTGGCCGAAATGCCGCCACCGCCACCGCGGCGAAGCATGCTGCCCACCATCGACATGGCAGCTTCGTCTTTAAGTGCAAGCGGTGCACGCGGCTGTTCAAAGTAAACCGTAAAATTGACCAGCGGCAAACTTCTGTCGCTCACGATATAACCCGAAATTCCCGGAGCAATTTCTACGCGGTAATCCTTCGGGTACGGGGCTACATATTTGTACTCCGGAAACTGGATATCCTTATAGCTTGCAGGAACTGCAGGTTCAGCCTTTTTTTCTGCAGCGGGAGTTGCCACCGAATCCGCCTGCGCAACAGCCGGAGCAGGCTCCGTCTGCGGTTCCGGAGAACCCGAACAAGCATTCAAGGCAAACACAGTCGCTACCGACGTCGCCGTCAAAAAGAGAACTTTCAAATCAAACTTCATCATAAAAAAAGATAGTAAATCAGAATATAATTCTTTTCTAAATTTCCACATATGCCGGGAATCATCCGATTTGCGCCGAGCCCCACGGGCTTTCTACACGAAGGGCACTTGCTTTCCGCCCTTTACGTGTGCGCCGCCGCCAAAAAATGGGACCTCAAAATCCACCTGCGCATCGAAGACCATGACCAAGGCCGCGCCCGCAAAGAATATATTGACGGAATCCGCGAAGATCTCGCCTGGTTCGGTTTCAAGTACGACAGCGAAAGTATCCAAAGTTCGCACTTTGATTTTTTCCAAAAGGTCCTCGACAAGCTTACTGCCCAAGGGCTCGTGTACCCCTGCACCTGCAGCCGCAAACAACTGCAATCCGAAAACCCCGTAAGCGATACTGGCGAAGTCATTTACCAAGGCAAGTGCCGCACGCAAGCGGCACCTTGTAGCAGCCCCCACAGCCTGCGCATTGTTATTCCAGACAAAGTAATTAACTGGTACGACGAGCGCCTCGGCGACTTCGCCGAAAACCCGAAAAATCAATGCGGCGACTTCCCGATTCGAGACCGCGACGGTTTTTGGACCTATCAATTTGCCGTCTGCATCGACGACCTTACCGAAGGAATCACGCACATTGTCCGCGGCGAAGACATCCGCAATTCCACTGCCCGCCAAATTGCGCTTTCCCAACTGATTGCCGACACCTGCCAAGGCGACCCGGACCTAAATATTCCCCCGTACACGCGCCCGCTATATTTGCACCACCCCCTCATTGTGGATTCCAGCGGAAAAAAACTTTCCAAGCGCGAACACGCCCACAGCCTCCGCCAAGAAAAAGAAAACGGCAAGACCCCCCAAGAACTTTTGGGCCAAATCCTCCATAAAGCAGGTTTTTTGACACACATTGTACCGACAACGTTAGAACAGGCGATAGCAACCGTCGCCGAGCATCTATAAACACGCCTTTTACACTCCTTTTTAGCCACCTAATTCCGCAACCAGCAATAAATTAGGTATATTCAAGGTATGTCTTCACCTTCTGCTATTGTCGCCAAAATTCGGCAAGAAGCCGCCCTCTTTGACTCCAAAGACCGTTTACTCAGTTTTTCGACCAAGAACGACCTTCAGTCTCCCCTGATTACCGAAGCCGGAGACCTCTTCTACGAAAAATGGGTGCAGGCACAAGGGCCGCTTCCCCTGGAATCCTTCTTCCAGGTTTCTCAGAATTTTACGGCGCAGCAAAAGATCACCGCCCTCGATAGCATCACGACGATTCTGCGCCACAAGCTCGACGATTTGGGCGAGACAGACCTTTATCTGCTCCTCGGTTTCTTAAAGTGGGACGGCAACGCCCTTGCCCCCAGTCTCCTGGTTCCGCTCGATTTCGACGCCACTAAGAACACGGTCTCCATTTCCAAGCGCCAGCCCATCGAAAACATCATTCTGCGCGAACGCCTTAAAGATACCGTGGCTCTCCCCTCGGCCGAAGACGCCGTCATCAACGGCAAGTTCAGCCTACTTCTGTATTTTTCACAATTTGAAAAAGCCATCGCCAGCGAACGCAATTGGCGTTTCACCCGCCACGGTCTCTGCCTCGGATTTTTCAACAGCAACCTGCTCGCCCTCAAAAAGCGATTCAGCAAGGGATTTTCCGACAAATCTATCGACGGGAACCCCATCTTGGCCACTCTCCTTTGCAAAGAAGGATTCCAGGCCCAAGAATCCCTTTTCGAAGAGCAGGATTTCGACAACGTCTTTTCGCCCGCCGACCACCACTTCCTTTACACGACCGATTCACATACGAATAAAGTGACGGTGGATGCCGAAAACGAGAACGCCTGTGCTTACGCAATCCAGACGCTCCCCGGCACCGAAAAAATGAAGGTGGCCGCAAATATTGTCGCCGACGAAATCGCCCAAGGCAAAAAGGTTTTAGTCGTCCACAAGCGCGCCGTCACCAAACGCGCCTTCCAGAACGCCTGGCGCCCGGCCTTCCGCAGTTTCCCGGACAGCGACCGCAACGCGCTCGAACAGAAAGTTCGCGCCATGCGCAACGACTTCTTGGAATACTACAACGCGGTCAACAAGCCCATCCCGCCCACCAACGTGGTGCTTTCGGACTTGCTGCGTGAATTCAAAGACGTAAGGCAGCCTAAAAAAAAGTTCCCCGAACGCATTTTCCGCGGCATCGGCCAGCTGGACTTTAACGGCTACCAGGAACTCAAGAAAGATATTCAGATTCTGTCGGAACTCTATTTCGACAAGAACGGCATAGAAGCCCGCAAGGCATTCCGCGGCGTAAAGATTTCAAGCCTTTCAGCCGAACAGCAGCAAGCCCTTTCCGAAGAGCTCCGCTGCGCCGCAGAAAGTGCCAAGAAGCTCACACCGATTATCCAGAAAATGGAATCGACCGGGCTCTTCCCCACAGGCATTTTCCTGTCGAGCATGATCGACATTCTCGAACTGCTGCGCGACAACTTTGACGAAAACACGCCGACGTTCGAAGACTGGCAGCTGCGCAGCCACAACTGGCACGCCTACAAGGACACGCTGACCAACCTCCCCGAAGCGGGCGACCAATGGGTGCGGTACCGTAGGCAGACATCCGACATTTACACCGACAACGCCGTCGACGAAAACATCCAGAATGCACGTGACGACTTTGCCGAATGCCAGAACATTTCTCTCAAGGGCCTTTCGGAACGTTACCGCACTTCGCGCAAGCGCCTTATGCAGGTCATCCGCAAGCCCAAGACCGTCGACTCCGACGCCAAGCTTTTGGACCTGATCGACACGCTCCTCGAGCTGCAAGCGAACAAGAAGACTTACAAAGAAAGCGCCGTGCTCGGCAACCACTTGCTCGGGCGAGACTGGCACTTCGAAGGTTCCAACTGGGTCGAGCTCAACCAGAAGATCCAGTACATCTACAATTTCCGCGACCAGCACAAGGACGACCCCAAGCTGGACTTGCTGTTGCAGCTGCTGGAACAGTGGCATAACTTCAAGGACTTGCAGCCGGAACTTTCGAACCTCTGGAATTCTGTTATCGACCTCCAGACTTCGATCAAGCAAATCAACAAGGACTTGGATCTCGAGACTCCGCTCGAAAGCCTGAACATCGAAAAGTGGCTCGGTCAAATCCAGCAATGGAATGACAACTGGAGCCACCTCGACATCCACCTGCAGCTGACCGCCCATTTCAAGAAAATGGAAAGCTACTGCAACACGGCCCTCATTGAATATCTGAAGGATCCCGAAAACGCAGACACCGATTTCAGCAGCGCACTCGCCCATTACTGGACAGCCGCCCAGATCCAAGCGGCCACCAAAGAATGCCCCGTGCTCTTCTCGGAATCCCCGAAGGCCAAGGCGCAAAAGAGCAAGGAATACCGCACGCTCCTGGACCAGTTCTGCAGCGCAAACTTCAAGGAACTGCACAACGCCGTTGACGCCGACTCGACTATTCTCACAGTCGCAGAACTTGCCGACGCACTCAGCATTCCTGAAAAGCAGACCTTCGACATTTCGATTATTCTCGATGCCGACGCCATCTCGCTGGTCGAGGCATTGCCGATTCTGCTTGCAGCGCCCAAGACCATTCTCATTGGCGACCCGCACAACCCGAGTCACGACTACCTGCCGATTGACGCCTTCCACGAAGAAGCCCTCACACGAAGCGCCTTCTTCCAAGAAAGCATTTTGACGGCAGCACTCCGTCAGGGCGCTCCGACCCGAGAACTCTGGTTTACCTCGCAGTATAGCGACCCGGCGATTGTCACGTTTGCCAACGAACGCATTTACAATCACGGAATCAAGCAGTTCCCGCCTCCGAACAACGATATCTTCAAGGGCATTTCGATCAAGGAAGTTTCCGACAAAATCGAAACGATTGCGCTTACGGCTATCCGCCACGCGGAACGTCACCCGGAAAAGACTCTTGGGATCATCGCATTCCACCAGTCCACCTGTCAAGAAATCGAAGACGCAATCCGCGCAAGACTTGTTGTTGGCACACCTGCAGCAGCCTTCTTTACAAGGCCGAACGCAGACATCCGCTATTACGTCAAGACACCCGAAAGAGCCGTGGACCAGTTCCGCGACACGATTCTCTTGTGCATGGAAGCCGAAGGCGCCAGCGGTCTCGACCACAAGATCGCCGTTTGCTCGACGCTTGCCAAGCGCGAACTTCGCGCCTTCATTACCGAAACCGACCTCGCCAAAATCGCATCGCAAAAGAATTCGCTTTTCCGCGAATGGCTCAATTTCTTGCAGTCCAGACAATACGACCCCGTGGTCGATATCGAACCTGCAGCCTCTCCGCTCCGTAGCGAAGTCATCGAGGCTCTCAAGAACGAAAAGATCTTGGCCCAGGAATACACTTCAAAGGGCGGCATTCCCGTGGGCCCGGTCGTCATCGACGCAAACAACCCCACGCATTTCTTGGCGCTTATCGAAGACGATTGCACCACGGAACGTTTCCGCGACTCTATCGAAGACCGCGACTACGTGCGCCCGCAGATTCTCAAGCAACTCGGCTGGAAGGTCATGAACCTTTGGCTCCCGTTCTGGTACATGTCCAACAAGGACGAAGTCGGACACCTCATGGCAACGCTTGCTATCGAGCAGAGCGTAGCTCCCCCGCCCACCGTCGAAGCCGACGAGGACGATGGTTCCGAAGTCTTTGACGCAGCCGCCAAGCCCATGACAGAACCTTACGTGGTCCAGCACCCGAAAATCGAAGGCACTGCCCACGACAAGCCCATTGCAGAACTCCCGACGGCAGCTCTCATTACGCAGCTCAAGTTCTATGTCGACTCGGAAGCCCCGATCCACGAAGAAATCTTGAAGCAGCGCGTTCTGGAATTGCACCATGTCGACAGAGCAGGTCCCGTGCTCCAGAAGGCGCTCACCGAAGCAATCCTCCAAGGCTTGCAGAAGAAGCGCTTTATCAAGACCGGACCGTTCTACTATTCGCTCAAGGCCAAGGATCCGGTGGCACGCAACCGCGCAAACCGCCCCGACTTTGAACGCAAGCTTGCCTATGTGGCCCCCGAAGAACGCGCGCTCATGCCGCAGAGCATGGACGAGCACGCCATCAAGCAAGCTATGGGTCTCTTGGAATAACAAACATGCCCGGTCAAACCGGGCATTCCTTTTACAAAAAAAAGCCCCGTTTGACACGGGGTTTTCTTAATTACTTCACCTTCACAACGAAAGCGGTAATGTTGTAGGCGGACAATTCGCGAGCCTTGTCTTCGGCAGCCTTCTTGTTGCTCCATCCACCGCCACGGAGCTTGTAGAACGGAGCATCGAACACGACCTGAACCGCATAGCCGGTGCTTGCAGAAAGCTGGGCGCGGCGACGCTGGGCGGCATCAAAATCAGCCACCGATTCAAACTGGAGCATGTAGTAGCCGTCAGACTTGGACGACTTGGCAGCGGCCTTCGGCAGAGCTTCGCTCTTGGAGCTATCGCGCAGGGAGGCGCTCAAAACGGGTTTGTATTCCTTGCCGCGGAAAAGGGTATCCAAATCGGTCGGTTCGGCGGCAAAGGCTAAGGTGCAAAAACAAATAGCAGCTAAAATCTTTCGCATGTCATAAATATAAAAAAAGGAACGGATTTTATCCGTTCCTTTTTCAAATCTGTTCGTCAGATTACTTATTTGCCAGCAGCTTTCAGGTAATCCGTCACAGGCTTCGGCGAGCGCTTGATGCCCCAGACAGAAGTGGTTTCCTGCTTAGCTTCCTTACCGGCAGAACCGAGTCTCACGTAGGAATTGAGCTTAACGATGTAAGCACCGGTACCCACCATGCGGCCCTTGTCAGAACGCATGTTCCAACCGATGAAGAAGTTGCGATCGTTGCCAGCATCGGTGCAGAGGCCACCGTTGAAGTACTTTTCAGAGTTCTTGCTGTCATCGCAGTAAATCTTCTGTTTCTTGCTTGCAACAAAGCCACCAAGGTTCGTGTAGTACTGGACTTCGTAGAAGAAGAAGACATCAGCAGGATCAACCTTCTTGCGTTCTTCTTCGTCGAGGCCGTTGAACAGAGCGTACATGTCAGCCTTGACAAAGTGACCCGGCTTACCACCTTCAGCAGCCATGACTTCGTTCTTGGTCATAGTCGTACGGTAAGCGTTCACAGTCACAGCAGGCACCTTGTCGCCAGACGGGCCGTTAGCCGTAGAGGCAAACTTGTTTTCAATCACGGCGATTTCAGCGTCACCCGTGACCGGGACCCACATAGACGGGAGTCTCTTCGTTTCGTTGTAGCTCGTCGGAGAGTTCCAGTAGTAGGCCGCGTCAGAAGCAGCACGCAGAGTATCGCTACCCGGCTGCGTGTAATGCGTCGTATCGGCATCAGACCAGAACACGTTCGACAGGTCACCACCCAGGCGCACATAGTCGCCCACGTGCGGAGAAACGCTACCGCGCAGGTACATGTACTTGATACGGCCTTCGCCATTAGCAGCACCCAAGGCAGGCTCGCTCTGAGCAGTCACCTTAGCAGAGGTGTTACCCAAGGCAGACACAAAGCGGTTGGCTTCCGGCAGTTCAATTGCGGAATTCAGGTAGAAGTCCAGAGCATCCTTCTTATTAGAAGAAGCAATGAGCTTGACCGGTTCAGACATGATAATCACAAGGCTATCGTAGTCAGTCAGGTCGTCACCATTCTTAATGGTACGCACTTCAGCACGCAGCGGCACAGGAGCAATACGGTCGGTCAAAGCACCGGCGAAGCCCTGCTTCACGTTCTTACCCTTATCTTCAAAGATTGCGTAAGAATGAACCTTACCCACACCAGATGTCTTGACAGCTTCAGAAAGCGTGAGGCCGCCAATCGTAATCAGGTTGGAGCAGTAGCCGCCCTTACCATTGTATTCAACCTGCTTAGAGCAGTCAATGTTGCTCTTGGACACTTCCACCAACTGGTTACAGGTAATGGAGGTATCCTTCGGAATGGTAGAATAGCCATCCTTATGCGGGTTATGGTTAACAGCCGAAGTGGAATCCCACATAATGCAGATCTTGGTCGGCAAGGAGTCCTGGTGAATCGGGCGGTCATAGTAAATCGCAATAGAGTCACCGATACCATCCAAGTATTCCTGGCTCATGCTGAAGTACGGGGCCGGGATCTTGTGTTCCAGAGTGGGAGTTGCACCCTTCACGTCGAACACGTCAGCCAAAACCGGGTACGGTACCGGAGGATCGCGGAAGTACATCGGAGTGTACACAGCCTGCACAAAGTCGTTGTATTCGGCAACGATCGTTGCAGGAGAATTGATAGAAGGATCCGTATCCCAGCGGTACTTAGTCAGCGAGCGCACAGAAATCGTGGCGTAGCCGTTGTTAAATTCCACTTCTTCTGGAATAAAGTCAATCTTTGCAGAGGTCGTAGAACCCTTCCTAATCTTGAGGCCGTTACATTCGGTCAAGCAGGGGCTGTAGCTGCCGTCTTCGTTGGGTTTCAACACGGCAAGGTACAGGTCATACACAGAGCCGACCCAGTATTCGTCATAAGTACCATCGGCATTTGCAGTCTGGCCCTTAACGGACTTGGCGTTACCACCTTCTTCCGGAATAGATTCGATAAAGGTGATCTGCGGCAGATAGAAGCTGATCGTCACAGCATTCTGTCGACCCGTCACACTCACGTTGAAGGACTGAATGCTATTGGTCATGTTATCCATGTCAATGGTTGCATAGAGCGTATCGACACCGGATTCACCAATATTACGCTTCTGACCGGAACCGAGTCTCTTGCGGACGGTACCTTCGGTCGTCACGGAATCATACCAAAGAGTCAAGACCTTGTCGTATGTGAGCGTGTATTCCACACCAATTGCATCCTGCGGGAAGATTTCAACGCCCTTCGTATTACCTTCGCCCGGAGCGACAGAAGACACATAGATAGGAATGTATTCGCCTGCCATAGCGGTGGTCTGCAAGTTATACTTGCCATTCGGAATATCGACACCGTTCGTATCCTTGGCAACACCGTTTGCATAAATCACATCGACTTCGCCACTCATACGGAAGGTAGCCACCTTCTTGGACTTGCCGTCGATGTTCACGAACAGCGTATAGCGGCCACCGCCCAAGCACATCTTATCCTTGTCCACCTTCGGAGCGGTCAAAGAGGTCAAGTCAACACCGCACTTGTACACACCCGGAGTAGACACATTTTCAAATCCAGGAACAGGTTCAGAAGAAACCAAGTTACCATTTACAAGAGTATAGGAAATGTTCAAGCCAGCTTTGGTAATCTGGTCGCCGCAATAGGTTTCTTCCTTGTCGTCACCCGTCATGGCAGCAGCGCAGGAGCCATCGCCAGACTTGGTGTAGCAGATTTCGTAAGAAGTTTCAGACGGGTTACTCGTGTTCTTTTTACCCTTGGCACTAATTGCAGTCTTCTGCTGGATGTACATGTTCGTCTTGATACGCACGTTACTCATGGTCGTACGACGGTCGCAGAAGAAGATGTCGAGGTCATACTGGTTACCAGCAACAAGCTTTCCGCTCTTACCTTCAAACTTATCCAAGTTCGCATAACCCGGGGCGGCCAAGTGAGTACCACCGAGGTCCACAGCCAGCTTGTTGTCAATGAACACCCAAATGTCGTCGTCGCCGCGGAAGTTAAACTTCAGGCCCGGCTTATAGGTAAACTTAGCATGGGATTCAAAACAATAATGCTGGTTTCGATCAGCCTTCCAACGAGGATTACCATTTGCAGCAAGTGTTGCTGCTGAATCGACAATCTCAGAGTCAGCCTTGTAGAAAGTCCATCCCTTAGGAGGGCTATCCTGACAAGACCAGCCAATAACGCAAGAGCCAGAAGGAAGCTTAAGAGCTTCTTGGATATAGGTAGTAGTTTCTTCGCCATCGCCAAATACACCAGAACAGTCATGACCACCATCCCATCCAGCGCCGTTACAGAACAAATCAATAACAGGCATTTCCTCGTCAGGATCAATGGCACGAAGTGCAGGGCCATAGAAAATTGCACCTTCAGCGGTACGCTTGGTACGGGCTTTGGCCACCGGTTTCTGATTGGGATCTGCAGCTAAAATAGTAGCATCTGTCGTTGTTTCAACCGGATAGAATCCGCCAGGAACCTTTACACCCGCGCTAACATAAAAATCGGAATCAAATTCCCACTTACCATCACTAGCCCTAGTAAAAGGCATGTCATAGCAGCTCTTTTCGTTCACACCTTCGGCATAGTTGAACAGCTGGTTAAAGTACTTTTCATCGATAAAGCACTTCTTTCCGGCAGTAGTCAATTTCGGCTTTCTCAAAGCCTGCGGAACAGTTTCATCAAGAGTCGATTCCACAATACCCTTAGTTACACCGATACAAGCTTCAATAGCAGTAATAGCGGTAGTCTTGTCGACGCCCTGAGCGGCAGTACCATTCATAGCCTGGCAGCCTTCTCCACCCTGAGACCAGCAAGAGAATGCCGGGTGCAAATCGGCGTCAGTATCGTAAATAATAGCAGCCATGGTGTAAGAGCAGTTACCTTCGATACCATCGACTTCGGCAGCACTATAATAGTAACCATCGGCATTGGTCTTCTGTTCTTCGTCCGGGACAAAGAACAAGGAGTCAACGCCCATATTGAAAATCATTCCCAAAGAAATCGGCTGAGCAGCGGCTGCGGTTTCCCAGTTACCGTTCACGCCAATCATATCTTCGCGGGCATCATCATCATCACGGAAGAGCAACACATTATCCGTAATTTCTTCGTTATAGAACACGTAGGAATACCAGCCGCACATGCCATCAACAGCCTTCATGGGCTTACCAGTGTTGCCGCCATCCAAGCTGAGCATGGGCACAGAAGACATCCATTCTTCCATTTCAGGCGGAATCATTACAAAGAAATACTTTGCATCAGGAGGATCCGTGCTAATTACAGTCTTTCCTGCAGAGGCAGGGTTATCATAAATGTAGAGATTCGTACCAGCACCAAAATCAGCGCAAGTGAACTTATCAGCCTGGTCCCAGCCATTGATATCATAGGCTACGCGGGATATCCCAGGACTATTCCAGTCTCCACCTCCAACAAACAAAAAGTTATCGGCGTATTGCGAGCCATATTTTGAGGCATCCAATTCAGTCCAGCCACCATCTGCAGCAGGTGTGATGGGCAAAAAGCCACCATCCACAACAATATTTGCGGCAGACCAATCTTTAGGCAACCTTACATGAATTGTGCCCTCGCATTTCAGAGCAAATGCATTCTGCACTCCCGCGAGAAGCAAGCAAACACCCAACGCCCACTTAACTAGGAGGTTCGTTTTATTCATTTTCATTTTAGTTTCCATCGATGGTTTTCCTTCCAACATAGAATGGCAAAAAGGCAATCCCTTTCGAAATGCCATAGACCGCCCTCAAATTTACTCTTTTTTGCGGAAAAAGCCAATTTATTTTTGCTGATTTTTTGTGAAATTTTAGTTCCTTTTGTGTACAAAAACTTATAAAAACGAAACTTCGTGAGTTTTGTCACAAAAAAAACAGTCTGTGTAAAAATATGTTTTCAACACAGGCGTTTTCAAGCCCTTCCATATAAAAAAGGAATGGATTGAATCCATTCCTTTTTACTAGTCAAAAAGTCAAGCGATTTATTTAGCAATAGACTTCATGTATCCCGTATCGGGTTTCGGAGAACGTCTGACCCCCCAAATAGAAGTGCTTTCTTGCTTAGCACGCTTACCGGCAGAACCGAGTCTCACGTAAGACTTGAGCTTAACGATGTAAGCACCCGTACCCACCTGGCGACCATTGTCAGAACGCATGTTCCAACCAATGTAGAAGTTACGGTCGTTACCGGCATCGGTGCAAAGTCCACCGTTAAAGTACTGGATACGTTCACCCGTTTCCGGATTGACTTCGATGTTCTTGGCATCGTCGCAGAAAATCTTTGCGGTCTTGCTTGCTACGAAATTACCCAGGTTGGTAAAGTACTGGACTTCAAAGTAGAAGAACACATCCTGCGGAGCAATAGATGCACGTTCTTCAGGAGTAAGGCCATTGTACAAGGCATACATATCTGCCTTGACCAAGTGACCCGGCCTACCACCTTCCTCAGCCCAAATTTCAGCCTTGGTCTTGGTCGTGCGGTAAACGTTCACAGACACAGCCGGAGTCTTTTCGGTGCTCGGCACGTTTGCGGTCGAAGCATACTTGATTTCGTCCACAGCAATTTCAGCATCGCCAATCACCGGAACCCACATCGAGGGCAAGCGCTTGGTTTCGTTGTAAGCGGTCGGAGAATTCCAGTGGTATGCAGCATCGTTGGCAGAGCGCATCGTATCGGCACCGGTAACAGCCGCATTGATATCGGTCGTATCGGACCAGAACACGTTCGTCATGTCACCGGCCAAACGCACATAGTCACCCACATGCGGAGAAACACTTCCACGCAAGTACATGAACTTGATGCGGCCTTCACCAGTCTTGGCGTCGGAACCCAAAGCCGGATCACTCTGGGCAGTCACCACAGAAGATCCACCACCCAGAGCAGACACATAGCGGTTTGCTTCGGCTAGTTCAATAGCAGAATTCAAGTAGAAGTCAAGAGCCTGCTTCTTGTTCGACGACGTCACCAACTTAACCGGTTCAGACATCACCACCACAAGGCTATCGTAGTCGGTCAAGTCGTCACCATTCTTAAGGGTACGCACTTCGGCACGCAACGGCACAGGAGCCATGCGGTCAGTAAGCTTGCCGTCAAAGCCCTGCTTCACCTGCTTACCCTTATCTTCGAATTCAGCGAAGGAATAAACCTTACCGACACCAGACGTCTTCACCTTTTCAGACAGTTTGAGTCCGCCAACCATAATCACGTTCGTGCAGTAGCCGCTATCAGACGGTGCAGAGCAGTCGATATTGCTTGCATCAAGCGGAACAAGTTCGTTACAGTTAATCGAAGAATCCTTCGGCATGGTCGAGAACTTTTCGGCATACGGATTATGGTGTTCTGCCGTAGTAGAATCCCACATCACGCAAATCCTGGTCGGCAAGGAGTCCTTATGGATTCGGCGGTCGTAGTAAATAGCGACAGAGTCACCGATACCATCCAGGTATTCCTGCTGCATACTAAAGTACGGCGAAGGAATAGCGTGTTCCACCGTCGAGAGCGAGCCATGAGCATCGAACACGTCTGCCAGAACCGGGAACGGTACCGGAGGATCGCGGAAGTACATCGGGCTATACACGGCCTTCACGAAGTCATTGTATTCAGCAACAATCGTTGCCGGACGATGAATCGACGGATCCGTATCCCAGCGGTACTTGGTCACCGAGCGAATCGATATCTTTGTATAACCATCGACAAAGTATGCTGCAGTCTGTCCCTCATCCCACATAAAGTCAATCTTCGGGGAAGTTTCTGCGCCCATATGAACGCTGACGCCGTTACACTTTTCTGTACAAAGGCTATAAGTACCGTCCAAATCCGGGACCAAGATAGCCAAATACATTTCGTAAATCGAACCGACCCAGTTTTCTTCGAAAGAGCCATCAGCCTTTGCAGTCTGTCCCTTGACAGGAACGGCATTTTCGCCTTCTTCCGGAATCTTTTCGATAAACGTGATCTGCGGCAAGTAGAAGTATACGGTCAACGGGTTCGGTCTACCCGAAACGCTGATTTCGAACGGTGTAATCGGATTCTGCAAGTTCTCCATATCAACCGTTGCATAAAGCGTATCGACACCACTACTACCAATCGTCAGCTTTTCACCAGAATGGAGCTTCTGGAAGGCTTCGGTACCCGTGGCAGGGTCAACAACCTTCTTGTATATGGTCATCAGATTGTTGTAGTTAAGCGTATAGTCCATACCCGCGGCATCATCCGGGAAGATTTCAAGTTCTTCCGATTCGGTACCAGGGGCAACGTTCGAAACATAAATCGGAAGCATATCGCCACCCATGGCAATCGTTTCCACGGTGTATTTACCCTTCTGGACAACATCACCGGTTTCTTCATCCACGGAGATTGCATTACCGTTCTTGTAAAGCACATCCACTTCACCGGTGGTCTTGAAGCTCATGACCTTCTGAGACTTGCCATCGATTGTCACGAACAAGGAGTAATAACCGCCCGGCAAGCAAAGCTTGGTCTTGTCCAGCTTAGGTTCAGTGAGGTTCGTCAAGTCAATACCGCACTTGTACACACCCTGAACATTGACATCCTTAAATCCGGCAACCACGTTTTCGGTAATCTTCTTACCGTTCACAAGCGTATATGCGGGGATTCTACCAGATTCCAGAATCTGAACACCGCAGTATGTGGCACCTTCATCAGTACCCGTCATGGCAGCGGCGCAAGAACCATCGCTTGTTACCGTGAAGCAAAGGTCATAAATGGTTTCGTTCATGTTCAACGGGTTCTTCTTCGGGGTCGCCTTAATAGCCGTCTTCTGCATAATGTACATGTTCGTCTTGATACGCACATTACTCATGGTCGTACGACGGTCGCAGAAGAAGATATCAAGGTCATAAGTATTGCCGTCCACCAACTTTCCACTCAATCCAGTGAAATTGTTGAGATCAACATAACCCGGAGCGGCCAGGTGCGTACCGCCCAAGTCCACAGCAAGTTTATTATCAATAAACACCCAAATGTCATCGTCACCGCGGAAGTTGAACTTCAAATCAGGCTTATAGGTGAACTTGGCATGCGATTCAAAGCAGAAGTGTTGGTTACGGCCACCGGTACCGGCAGCATTTTGCGTAGACGTCCAGCGCGGCACCCCAGCCGTTCTTGTAGACGGCGTCTGAGTTCCATTCACAAAGAAAGCCCAGTTTTCCGGAGCGTCAGTAGCACAGCTCCAACCAAACACACAAGCACCGGTTCCCAACTTGAGCTGTGCCGCAATAGCCGTAGTAGTACCATCACCATCGGCAAAGAGCTTCTCACAATTCATACCCGAGTTCCAACCGGGACCCTTGCAAAGAACATCAATCTTTGGAATATCTTCCACCGGATCATTTTGACGAAGGGGCGAAGAATAGAATACCGGGCCTTCTGCCGTACGCTTGGTACGGGCTAAAGGAGCAAGAGTTGTCTGAGACGGATCCGCCGTAAGAATAGACAAATCTGTCGTATTTTCTACCGGATAGAAACCGCCCTGCACCGTAAGTCCCGGGCTAGTATAATAATCCGAATCAAATTCCCACTTACCATCTTTAGCACGTTTGAATGGCATGTCAAAGCAGCTCTTTTCATTTACACCCGGCGTATAATTGAACAACTGGTTAAAGTACGCGTCATCCATAAAGCACTTTTTACCCGTGGTACTCAACTTGGGTTTTCTCTGCGACTGCGGAACCGCCGGATCAAGGTGGTCTTCGACAATACCCGAAGTCACACCAATACAATCATAGATGGCTTTAAGAGCCATCATTTTATTCACACCCTGAGCAGCAGTAGCAGAACCAACCCCCTGACAGCCATCATTTGTCTCACTCGCACCATCCGAATAGCAAGAGAAAGACGGATGCAAGCTAGCATCGGTATCGTAAATCACAGCAGCCATGGTATAGGAGCAAGTACCTTCGATACCACCCACTTCAGACGCGCTGTAGAAATAACCATCCGGGCTATCCCCCTTCTGTTCTTCATCCGGTACAAAGAACAAGGTATCGATACCCATATTAAAGATCATATCCAAAGGAATCGGCTGGGCATGTTCTTCCTGTTCCCAGTTTCCGTTCACACCAATCATATCGGTTCGTTCAATGTCGTCATCACGGTAAAGCACCACGTTATCAGACATCGTATTTTCGCCAATGAATACGTAGGAATACCAACCGCACATATCGGCAACTGCAGTCATGGGATAGCCAGTCACGCCACCGTCCATACTGATCATCGGAACAGAAGACATCCAGTCTTCCATTTCGGGAGGAATCATCACAAAGAAATACTTTGCACCAGGTGGGTACTTTCCAGTAAACGTTCTACCCGGTCTATCGGGGTCTTCAGTCACGTAAACTTGTTCTTTTTCACCGGGGCAAGGAAGGGTTGCATTATTGGTATACCAGTTTTCTCCTACAGATGACGGCGAAACACCAAATACTGTGCTAGTTATACCTTCAAAAGTCGCAGTCACTGTACCCTGGTTTCCTATGGAGAAAAAGGAATGACTCGCATCATCAATTCTCAGGTTTTCCAAATCATACTCATAGAACCCATTTGCATTCAAGGTCATTTTCCTAGACGCGGCATTGTGACCACCAATATAAGCGGCAGTCCAATCAGCCGGAGCTTTAAAGTAGACCGTACCCTTACAAGTTATCGGATTCGTTTGCTGTTGTTGTTGAGCCCAAACTCCTTGCACCCCCGCAAAGAGCAGGCAACAGCCCAGGGCATATTTCCATAACGACATTTTCCACAAAGAAAATTGTGTATCTCTCTTCATATGACTTCCTTAAAGCTGGGTACACCAAAAAGACCGGCCTTTTTGGGACACCACAACCTACGTAAAAATATCCTTTTCTTTACAAAAAAGCACATTTTTTACTTTTTTTTTCATTTCATGCCCTTCCATGTTGCAAACAAGTGAAAAAACGCCCTAATTTCAGCAAATTCCGCAATTTTCACGCAAAACAATTAACAAATGTTTGCCAAAGCAACCGCAAAAATGGCGCAAAAACCCGATAGACAAATCACACAAAAATGCACAAGCCCGGTCAACCTGTTTTTTATTACATTTTAAGCGAAAACGGAGTGCTTATGCAGGACATGGACCGAACAATTGCCAGCGGCAATACAATCAAGCTACCCGTCGCCCCCATGCGACCCCACCTGATTGTGCTTTACCCGCAACACTTATTCAAGCAAGTACCGCTCGAAAAAGGGACGGTCGTGCTCGGTCGTGGGCAAGATGCAGACATCCGCCTGGACGACGAACTGGTTAGCCGCAGGCACTGCGCCGTCACCTTCGACGGTGTCGACGTAACAGTCAAGGACCTTGGCAGCACCAACGGTACCTTTGTAGACGGTTCACCGATTGCCGAATGCAAACTCGAAGACCACAACCGCCTGCAAATCGGCAAGATGGTCCTGAAAGTCGACTTCAAGGACGCAAGCGAAGAAGCCTTTGACCGCGAGCTGTACGAAGCCGCGACCATGGATCCGCTCACCAAGATTAGCAACCGCCGCACGTTTATAGACCGAAGTCTCGGCGAACTGGCCCTGGCCCGCCGCAACAACTATTACGTTCATGCCATCATGGTCGATGCCGACCACTTTAAGCGCGTGAACGACACCTGGGGTCACCAGTGCGGAGACATGGTCCTCAAAGAAATCGCCCGCATTCTTAAAGAAGAAAAGCGCGAATCCGACCTGCTCGCCCGCTACGGCGGCGAAGAATTCGTGCTGCTTTTGGGAGGTATCGGCCCCGAAGACGCCAAAAAGAGCGCCGAACGCCTGCGCTCGGCAGTGGAAAGCCACCGCTTTTCGTGGAAAGACACGATTATCCCGGTGACCATTTCTTTAGGCCTTGCTAGCCGTCAGGGCGAAAATATCGGCAAAATCGAGGATTTGATAGCCGAATGCGACCGCCTGCTTTATGTGGCCAAAGAGGGTGGCCGAAATCAGGTAGCCTTTTAAATTGTAAAGAAAAATTCTACATTTGGCGCCGAAATGTCTAAACTGAATTCCGAGCGCCTTAATTCCTTTGGTTCTGCAAGTATCCCTAAACTGGTCCTGCAGTTCTCGGTTCCTGCCATCATCAGCATGCTGGTGAACGCCCTTTACAACGTAGTGGACCGTTTCTTTGTGGGCCAAGGCGTCGGCAGTCTCGGCATTGCAGGCATTACGCTCTGTTTTCCGATTTTCCTGTTCATGATGGCCATGTCCATGATGGTGGGCGTGGGCGGCAATACGCTTTTTGCCATCCGCCTCGGGCAAAAGAAGTACATCCAGGCAAGCATCATTCTGAACAACTCCTTTTCGCTCCTGATTCTGATGGCGATTGGAGCCTTCACGCTGGGCGAAATCTTCATGGAGCCCCTGCTAAAGTTGTTCGGTGCAAGCGAGCAAACCTTGCCTGTGGCCAGCAGCTACATGCGCATCATTCTGTGCGGGGCAATCTTCCAGACAATTGCCCCCGGCATGAACCACTTTATCCGTTCGATGGGCCACCCGAAAACGGCCATGTTCCGCGAAATCGCGGGTGCTGTCACGAACATCATTCTCGACTACCTCTTTATCATGAAATTCCACTGGGGTATCGAGGGTGCCGCCTGGGCAACCATCGCATCGCAGCTGGTAGCATCGGCTCTCATTACGCAGTTCTTTGTCAAGAAATCATCGCCGATCAAGATTCGCTGGCGCCATATGAAGTTGCACGCCGCCTACGTGCGTAAGATTTATATTCTCGGTTTACCGCCTTCCGTGATGCAGATTTGCAACAGCCTGATGAACGCGATACTCGCCTGGAGCCTGACCACCTACGGAAACATTAGCGTGCAGGCAGTAGGCACACTTTCGGGTGGCGATATGGCAATCTCTGCTTTCGGCATTACAAACAGCATCGTTTCGATTATCATTCTGCCGCTCCTCGGATTCGTTCACGGCACCCAGCCGATTATCGGCTACAACTACGGCGCACGCCTCAACAACCGCGTCAAGGAAACACTCAAGTTCGCCTTTATTTATGCGGGCAGTTTCATGTTTGTCACCTGGGCAATCCTCATGTGGCAAGCCGAAACATTCGTGGCACCGTTTGCACCGAACGATCCTGAACTCATCACGCTTTCGGCCTGGGCCATGCGCATTTTTGCAGCCGCCTTCTTTATGATTCCCTTCGGCATGGTTTCGGGGAACTTTTTCCAGGGTACAGGAAAGGCATTCAGGGCCATGTTCCTGAATGCCTGCCGTCAAGTGATTTTACTGATTCCGTTCCTGCTGATACTGCCCCACTTCTTTGAACTCAAGGGCGTATTCATGGCGCAGCCCATTGCCGACACGGGAGCCGCCATTATTGGGCTCGCCATGCTTTGGCATGAACTGAAAAAGTTAAAATAGTTCTGACATAAAAAGGAGATCCCGGCTTCCCCGTTCCGAGGACCATATCCACTAAGCAGCAAAGCTGCAAGTGGATATTGGCAAGGCCGGGATGACATTTAGCGCACATTCACGCGGCGGGTTTCGCGGGCGACCTTCACGATGTACGAACCCGGATTGAGGTTCGGCACCACCGTTTCAGCACCAGCGAGCATGCCCTGACGCACCACACGTCCCTGCAAATCCATCACAGCATACTTAGCAGCAGAATTCGTTACAGTAATCGTAAGGGCCTGCGGCAGACTGTTCTTCACGGTAAAGCTTGCGCCAGCAATGCGGGCAACAGGCTTGATCACATCAGTACCGATACGGAACGTCATAACCTTTGCCGATTTACCATCAATATTGACAAACAAGGTATAGCGACCTTCCGGCAGGTTAATCTTGGACTTGTCAACTACAGGCGACGCAATATTTGTAAGGTCAATGCCTCCGTGATAGACGCCCGGAGTAGAAAGATCCTTAAAGCCATCAACAATCGAATCCGTCAGAGAAACTCCATTGACAAGCGTGTATGAAACCTGAGTGAACTTATGAACCGTGGAAGTGTCAATGCAAATTGTCTCCGGTTCTCCACTGATGCCACATGTTCCAGTCATCCTTGTATAGCAGATGGAGTAATCAGATTCCGCCGGCTTTTCCGCGTTCTTGGCAGACTTGATTTGAATAGCAACATCGTTCAAGGATTGCATGAACATATTCGTTCTAATCTGGAGGTTGCTCATGGTAGTACGACGGTCGCAAGCGAAAATATCTACGTCATACATATTGCCATCCACAAGCGTTCCGCTCGCGCCCTTGAACGCATCAAGGCTCACGTAACCCGGAGCATCCAGGTGGACACCGCCCAAATCAATTGCAAGCTTATTGTCGATGAACGCCCAAATGTCATCGCTACCGCGAAGAGCTAAGCGAAGTCCCGGCTTGTAGGTAAACTTGGCATGTGTTTCATAGCAGAAATGATGGTTGCGTCCACCAGTTCCATCGGCTTTAACCGTAGATGTCCAGCGATATCCTGTAGGATCCACCTGCTTCTGCACAGGGGTATCTGTTCCATTCTTATAGAACTGCCAACCCTCAGGAGCAGTCGTTTCACAACTCCAGCCAAACACACAATTTTCCGGATACGTTTTCGGCAAATTAAAGGCCGTTTGGACAAATGCTTCGGTGGTTCCACCATCGGCAAACATGCCTTCACAGTCAAGTCCCTTATTCCAACCTGGGCCATTGCACAACAAATCCATTACAGGAACGCCTTCCAGAGAGTCGAGTTTTCTGAGCGAAGGACCGTAGAACACCGGACCCTCGGCATCACGCTTGGTACGGGCTGCCGCAACAGGAGTTTGGTCCGGGCCGGCAAGTTTCACAGTCTCATCCGTCGTTGTTTCTACCGGGAAGAATCCACCGAGAGCCTGTGTTCCGGGAGCTATATAGTAATCGGAGTTGAATTCCCACCAGCCACCTTGTTGCATGTGTAAAACAGGCATGTCATAGCAGCTCATTTCGTTCACATTTTCAGTATAATTGAACAGCTGGTTAAAATACTTTTCGTCAATAAAGCATTTCTTGCCTTCTGCAGTCAATTTCGGTTTCTTAGTCGTCGCATCAAGCGTCGATTCCACGATTCCCGGAGTCACTCCAATACAATCGTTCACAGCCTTAACAGCTGCCGTCGTATCGACATCCTGTGCACCAAACTGGCAACCTTCACCACCGGCCGAATAGCAAGAGAATGCCGGGTGCAACTTGGCATCGGAATCGTATACAATCCAAGACAATTCATACGAACAGATACCCTCTATCGAAGTCACTTCGCTTACGTTATAATAGAAACCGTCTGCATTGGTCTTTTGTGATTCATCCGGCACAAAAAACAGAGAATCAACCATACTAAAGATCGTTTTCAAAGAAATCGGGGTTGCCGCCGAACCAGTTTCCCAGTTGCCGTTCACACCGAGCATATCTTCGCGCGTTGCATCATCATCGCGGAAAATCACCACGTTATCAGTAGCTTCATTGTCGGCAAACGTGTACTCGTACCAGCCGCACAGATATCCGTAAGCCGTCATTGGCTTACCGGTTACACCACCATCGGTACTGATCATGGGAGCCGATGCCACCCATTCTTCCATATCGGGTGGAACCAACATAAAGAAATGCTTTTGACCAGCCCATGCCGCAGAACACGCCAAAGCGGCACAAGCCATAACAGACAAACATCTTTTCATACGGACCTCCTAATTATCCAATAATGAACACGCTAAATATATATGAAAAACTTACATAACGCAAGTTATTATTTACAAAATAACCCAAAATGCAAAAAGATGTAACATCTGTTACATCTTTTCCCGTTTTATAAAAGTCCCTATTAGTACAACTTCTTCATATCGGTCAGTTCGCCGCCCTTTTCGTGGAAGAGCACCAGCGAGCCGCCATCCATCTTCTTGAATATGGCCGTAAGCTTTGCAACGGCATCGGCTTCTTCGAAACCGATTTCGTTGTAGGCGGTTTCGCCAATGACAAGCCCGACATTCACCATGTCGGGAGCCTTGCGACGCAGGTAGTTCAACAGGTCTTCGTCGCTATTGAGGATATCTGTTGCGGTCGGCTTTTCAAGTTCCGACGGATCGCGCGTGCTTACTAGCAGCGGATACATGTTGTCGGCAACAGCCTGTTTGGAGTTCAGGTAGAAGGTATTGCCCACGAACAAACTAATGGAGTCGTTCAGCACCTGACGCACTTCGAACATAATGTCGCTCTGCGACGAGGCTTCCTGGATTTCGAGTTTGGAGGGACCGCAAGCCATAAAGACAAGCGAAAACGAGACAAGGGCCATAAGGGCAATTTTCTTCATGTTTTCTCCTTTCGGCATTGCAAAAGACAACGCCAGTATTCCGCCCTTTAATATATAATTTATTTATGTAAAATGCGCATTGCACGCTCTATGAGCTCGGGTTTTAGCTCAAAAATGCGGCTCAAGGTCTCAACGCGTGCAGATTCGTCGATTTTTTCGATACGAGAACCATTGGCATCGCGGGTCACGAGATTGCCCTTCTGGTAATAGTACTGAACCCCACGTTCGCGGTCCAGGCGGTTGAGCACCGGGTAAGTCATCATTTCGCGGTAAAAGCTTTCATTCCAGTGCTGCTTGAATTCTTCGACAGAGACTCCCTCGACAGGATATTCGAAGCGGAGCTTCATTGGCGCTCCCGCACCGCCCGTCCATAAGGCCATGCTGTCCACTGTCGGGCGGTCCAGCCTTACCGTATTCGGGACCAGCGGGAAAAAGGCTGTGCCCTTGCCTTGCGGAGGCGGCAAGGGAATCGGGAGCGGATCAAAAATCAGGTAGCCCGGATCGAAGAGATATTCTGTCGACGAAAGAAAATCGGTATCGGGCAAAATCAAGGCGCAGTGGATATTCTTTTCTTTGCGCTTGTGGCCCATAACCAGACGCGGATTTAGCCCCATATCCCTAAACACTTGGTACAAATGCCAAGTCATGCTAAAGCAGGTGCCGCCACCCATCCAGGCGTCAACATCGTTCTGAAAACTGTCATCCAGTTTTTGTGCCGCTGTGGAACTGCCCGTGGATTCCAGACGAATAATCTTCGTCAGGTTCTCGTAGGTGACTTTGGACAACTTATCGCAGATGTCCTGAATCTTTTTCCACAATTCGGGCTGCATAGTGCAAATGTAGAAATTACACCAACAGCATAATGCCGTCGACGCCGAGCACAGTCACGCAAGCGACCACGGCAACGCCCACCAGCCCAAGGCCAAGGAGCGAAGCGACGACTGCCGCCACCAGGGCGCATGCGCCCGAAAGTTTGCTATCGGTCGAATAAAGAATCGCAGGCACAGTCATGGCGGCAAGCACCGTATACGGCACATACGCCAAGAAGGAACGCCAGAAACGGCTCTTGATTTTACCCTTCAAAAGCACGAACGGCACTGCACGCAACAAGTAGGTTACGCCAGCCATCACGAGCAGGAACAAGAAGTAATCTCTTAAGTGCATGATTCCTCCTCGTCTTTAACCGGGAAGATTGCCGCTCCCACGAGCGAGGCCACAAGCGCACAAATGATAATCGCAAAACCGACCGTCACACCGCTCAGAGCAGGAACGTATTTGAATGCAAGGCTGCAAGCAATTGCAATCAACACGGCAACCAAAGTCGGGCGGTGAGCCTTCATTTGCGGCACCACAATCGCCACAAACATTCCGTACAGAGCAACACCCAAAGCATTCGTCACGACCGCAGGCAAGATTTCGCCACAAATGGCACCGCACAAAGTACCCGAAGACCAGCCGATATACGGAAGCACCATAAGGCCAGCAAAATAACGTGCCGTCACAGGTTCACTCTGGCTTACAGCAAGCGCATAAATTTCGTCGGTGATTCCGGTTGCCAGCATCAGGCGCTTGAACGTGCCGAAACTCGGCGCCACCTTTTGCGACAAAGAAATCGCCATCAGGCTATAACGCAAATTGATAAAGAACGTGGCAATTGCCATCTCAATAAAAGTCCCCGCGGCATCGGACATAATCTGCAGCCCCGCAAACTGCCCCGCCGAGGTAAGATTCGTCATCGAAATAAAGGTGACCAGCGGCCAAGAAAGCAACTTGGAGCCGGCAATTCCGAACGAAAACGACACCG
Source organism: uncultured Fibrobacter sp. (assembly GCF_900316465.1). Classification (NCBI taxonomy): domain Bacteria; kingdom Pseudomonadati; phylum Fibrobacterota; class Fibrobacteria; order Fibrobacterales; family Fibrobacteraceae; genus Fibrobacter; species uncultured Fibrobacter sp. Next base: position 165,578 of record NZ_ONDD01000001.1, read on the forward strand.
CAAAGTAGCCCAGTCCAATCGGAAGTCCGTCTTTTACACCATTTGAAAATTTCATGGGCGCAAATATAGAAAAACCTCATAACAAAACTATGCAGATATACAAATTTATGCATACAAAACAAAACCCCCGCCAAAAAAGCGGGGGTTCAACACTACTGGAGTCTAATTACTTGATCGAAATCTGGCGAGTCAGGCTGTTGGAACCCGAACGCACGCGCACGATGTAGTTGCCCTGGCGGAGCATGTCGAGAGCAACGGAGGCGCTCACCTGCTTAAAGCCTACAACCGGGCGACCCTGCATATCGAATACATTGACATCGGCCCAAGCAGCACCGCCCACATGGAGCATGCGGCCTTCGATAGAGAGCAAGATCGAATTCGACACCGGCGCAGCTGCGATGGTGGTGTTTTCAACCGTGAGCTTGATTTCGTACTTTTCGCCATTGAGTTCAATAGTTTCGCTGTAAGAACCAGGCTGAATGTAACTCGGCACAGAACCCGAAATCGTCACCTGGTTACCCGACTGTTCCATCTTCAAGAAGTGGAGATTCCAACTCTTGCGGGCATAAGAGACAACATCATCGAACGTGACCGTTTCGAAATTACCGCCCTGGGCAATGCTCTGAACCAGTTCGCCCACCACAACGACGGCGAGGACTGCAGACGAGCTGCTCGGCACCTCTTCGGAACTTGAAGAAACGAGCACCTCAGAGCTAGAGGATTCTACACTAGAAGAACTTTCTACAACCGCTTCGCTGCTGCTGGATTCTTCGGAGCTGCTGCTTATGACAGGCGATGCGCTAGAGCTAGACTCCACCGGTTCTTCGGAACTGGAGCTGGATTCAGCGCTAGAGCTAGATTCGACACTGCTGTTCGACGATTCCGGTTCAGAGCTAGAAGATTCTACGCTGGAAGAACTTTCCACAACCACTTCGCTGCTGCTGGATTCTTCAGAGCTGCTGCTTACTGCAGGCTCTTCAGAACTAGAAGACGCAACCTCAGAGCTAGAGGACTGAATAGAACTGGAGAATGCGACGCTGGAAGAACTTTCCAAAATCACTTCGCTGCTACTAGATTCCACAGAGCTGGAAGATGCAATGCTTGAAGACGAGGCAATAGAGCTCGAAGAAACTACAGAGCTGCTAGACGCCACACTCGAAGAGGACTTTGCAGAACTAGAGGACTGAATGGAACTAGAAGAGACGACGCTCGAAGAAGAAACAACCGAGCTAGAAGACTGGACAGAGCTGGAGGATGCAACGCTAGAAGAAGAGACTACGCTGGAGCTAGACGACGCAGGCGTTACAGCGCAGGCCGTGTACACCTTGTTGCGAATCGGAGCAAACACATTTTCATTCACCCAATTACCACTTTCCGAATAATTCCAGGCACCACCACTAAAATAGGAAGCCGTTTCATTCTTGTTCGATACAGACCAGTTTGCACCTGACAACTGGTTCTTGGTCATCCACTGATACCAAGTACTGCTATAATCTTTGTTAAAGCCACCATTGCCACTCGGTGCAGAATTACCCCATTCGGTCACGAAGACCGAAAGTCCGCCTTGCATCGCCTTTTCTGCCCTAGCACCCTGATCATCAGTCTTGTGACGATACGGATCATCACCCGCATAGTAGTGGAACGAATATGCCACGTTAGCATCATTGAGCGGTTCAACAAGAGCTGCATTGGTATACTGATCATAGTATGGAGTTCCCACCACAATCAGGTTGTCGGAATAAGTACGAATTGTTTTGATAATCGTTTTTGCATAAGGGACAATTTTTTCTTTCCAGTAGTTTTGCGCTCCGCTCAGGTCAAACCAGCTGTCAGAACAATTGTTCTTGGGCTCGTTGTAGATTTCAAAAATCACGTTGTCATAGCCGCCCCATTTTTCAGCCATATAGCTAAAGAACGACTGCGCGTTACTCGTAATCTGTTCTGCACAATGACTATGGAAATCGACAATCACATAGATATCGTTTTTAATGGCGGCCGTTACCACCGAGTCCATTAAATTCCTATGGAAATTCGTATTCGTAAAATAGTTTCCGTTTCCATTTTGCCAATCGCCATCAACACCGACAGGGCCACGGATCAATTGGATGTTCTGTTTTTCTACAAATCCCGAAATCGTTTTTCCGTTCCAATAAGCCGGACCTTCGTCACCACTAGCCATGCTCCAGAAAAGGCTCATGCCCTGCACAGCAACTTCGTTACCGGCGGTCACGCCCTTACAGCTACCGTAAATGCGGCCATAGTTCTGAGAGTTCTTGCCGGCCTGCAGCTGACCGTACTGGCTTACCGGACCCACGCGGGTAGGTGTCACGGCAGCGGACGAAAGAGAAATAAACCCTGCAGCGAGCACGCTCAAGCCAAGCATTTTTGCACTAAATCTGATTGCCATATATCCTCTGATACACCAATTTTCGCAACCAAATTTAGATTATTAGGCCTTATTTTACACGTGATTTCTAGCACATAACAAATTGATAATGTTTACGCATGTAGACTAATCACCGCAAATGCGGCACAACAAGTTCCACAAAAAAAAGAAGCCCGGCTTTTAGGCCAGGCAACTAGAAAGCGAGATGTCGCGAAACGAATTAGTTTTCGTTGTTGTGCATTTCCATCTGTTCGCGGTCCATCGTGTGCTGCAAGTATTCCTTGAAGTCACGGTCGATGTTCACTCCATCGAGGTCGAGGTCGTCGTTTTCCAACACGAACACGGCGCTCGGGTTATCGAGCCAGCCGACCACGTCCACCTGATCGAGTTTCATGGACTTGTCGCCTGCAGCCTGTGCAACGTATTCAATCTTAGACTTCTGTACCCAACCCTGTCCGCAAGGACCCTTCACGAGCACTTCAGTTTCGCCATCCTTAAGGATCGTAAGTTCATCATTGAAACCAGCCGTGCAAACAACGGAACCGCCATCTTTTTCCTTGGTCAGGTCCACGTCACCGATCTTGGATTTCACCTTCTTGCCAGCAGCGAAAGAAACGCCAACCATGAGAGCAAGAGCAATTAAGAGCACCTTTTTCATATCTTTCCTCAGAAACAGGTTAAAAACTTGACAATGCAAGTACGAATATACCTTTTATTTTTGACTTTCGTCAGATTTTCTTTTAAATTTTTGCGATATGAAGAAGATTTTACTTATTTTGGCCATCATTTTGGCACTTTTGGGCACTTTTTTGACCGTAAACCTCAAGTCCAGGATGGGGGCAACGGCTGAAAACGCCCAAACAGCCCTCATCGAGGTCCCCAAAGGGAGCTCTCCCTCTAAAGTTTTCCAAATCCTAAAACAGAATGGAATTTGGAGCGACGACCTCGCCTTCCGGTTGACCATGAAAAGGTTGAACCCGAGCCTCAAGGCCGGCTGGTTCGAAATTCCCGCAGGCCTCACACTGCCACAGGTACTCGCCATTATCGAAAGCGGCAAGGTCGCCGTACGCCGCGTGACCATTCCCGAGGGTCGCGCCTCGTGGGAAATCCCGGCCTATATAAAGAAGGCCTACCCCGACTTTGACGAGAACCGCTGGAACAAGCTCGTCCAAGACCCGAAGTTCGCCCGCTCGCTCGGAGTCGAGGCCAACTCCCTGGAAGGCTACCTGCTCCCCGACACCTACCCCTTCCCGATTGACGCCGACGAAGAGACCATCCTGAAGCACATGGTGGCCGCGAACCTCAAGGTCCGCGACGAAATGGAAAAGCGCCCGGGCTCCATGTGGAAGACCCTCGGCAGCTGGCACAAGGTGCTCACGCTTGCAAGCGTGGTCGAAGAAGAAACCGGCATTCCCGAAGAACGCCCGCTGATTGCAGGTGTGTTCCACAACCGCCTGCGCATTGGCATGCCGCTCGGGGCAGACCCCACGGTGCGGTTCATTTTCAGGAACCTGACCGGCCCGATTTACAAGAGCCAGCTGAACAGCAACAGCCCCTACAACACCCGCAAATTCAAGGGACTCATGCCGGGTCCGATTTCGAACCCGGGCCGCAAGGCAATTGAAGCAGCGCTGTTCCCGGCCACGACCGACGCCCTTTACTTTGTTGCAAAAGACGACGGTTCCATGACGCATTTCTTTAGCTCCAACTTGGCCGACCACAACAAGTATAAGGACGTTGCCGCCAAGAACCGTGGGGAGTAAAATCCGGCAAAGTCACCCTAAAAAGTGATTCATCCGATACAGTTGTATACAGAAAAAATTTCAAAACCCTAGCCTTTAGGTTGGGGCTTTTCTAACATTGGCGCCGTATGCAGGTGCAAGTCAAGGACCGTTCCCTATTAAGCCTTTCGTGGCCGCTGTTCATTACCTTCGGCATCGCCACGTGCCAGCCCATGATGGACAGCTGGTTCCTGTCGCGTACGTCGGAATCGGCAGCGGCGGGCGTGGGGGCATTAATGCCCGTGCTGGGCGCGCTCTTTATGGCTATCAACGCATTCGCCCAGGCAGGGGCGAGCATCGCCTCGCAATTCATTGGGGCAGAACGCCCCAGGCAAGCAGGCACCACCCAGACTATGGTGTTGTTGGGCAGCCTCTTGTTAGGCATTGCAATCACGCTGGTTATAATTCCCCTAAACAACCAGATTGTAAGCTGGATGGGGCTTACCGGCGATGCCGCCCACCACGCCCGCGACTTCTTGCATATCGTCTCTATCGGTTTTGCGTTCCGCGCCCTGCAATCCACCCTCACGTCCTTAATTGCGACCCACGGTCTTACCGTATGGAACCTGTTCGGAAACATCATCACGATTATTTCGAACGCCATCATGAACGTGATCTTTTTGAACGGATACCTCGGGTTCCCCCAGATGGGCGTGAAGGGCGTGGCGCTTGCCACCATGCTTTCGTGGCTGATTGCCGCAAGCATCCTGTTCCTGATTTTGCGAATCAAGGTCCACCACAAGATTCGCCGTACCGACTTCAAGCGTTCCCGTGTGATTCTGCCCGACTGGATCCGCATCGGATTCCCCGCCGCGGTTGAGCCTGTTAGCTTCCAGATTTTCCAAGTCGTGCTGACAGCGATTGTGGTGCACTTGGGCATTATCGCCATGACCGCCCGCATCTTTAGTGCGAACTTCGCCATGCTCGCCGTTATCTTGAGCGTGGGCCTGAGCAGCGGAAACCAGATTCTCGTGGCCCACCTCGTAGGCGCCCACGATTTTGACAAGGCGAACCGCCGACTCCACCAGAGCCTGATTGCCGGAAGCGCCAGCGGGCTCATCGTGGCCATCATCGTGGCCATCTTTGGCACCCAGTTGCTTTCGTTCTACACCAGCGACCCCGAAGTCATTCGCCTGGGTAAGCTCTGCCTGTGGTGCGACGTGATTCTGCAGCCCTTCAAGGCCGCGAACATGGTCATCACCTCGGCCCTCCGCGCCTCAGGTGATTCCAAGTTCCCCGCCATCGTAGGCTCGGCCATGATGTGGACCTGCGGCCTGGGCACCGCCCTCCTGCTCGCCTTCGGCCTCAACCTCGGCCTCGTGGGCATCTGGCTCGGCATGGCCTCCGACGAATTCTACCGCTCCATTGTCAACTACATCCGTTGGCGCGGCGGTAAATGGAAACAATACGGCGTGGTTTGATCCCAAATGCCACAAATTCAAGTTTTAAGCCACTTTTTATCACGCTTTTTTGCTCGCCCCTTTTATTTGGGGCGTTTTCATTGTATATTGTAGCTATGATTTTTTCGTTCAAGCATAAGGTGATGTTCTTGTTGTGCGCAGCAGCTTTCTGCTGGTCGCAGGATTTGGACAAACCCGTGAACGATGTTGAAGTGTTCCGCCCCGAAAAGCGCGACACCAAGGTGCAGCTGGTAGATTCGACCAAGAGCAATTCCGTCACCTTGAACGTGGACATCTTTGCCGACGGTATCGTCGGGTCGTACTACATTCTGTGGGACGACGTCGACCTCTCCGAAGACATCAAGAAGCAGATGACCACCCGCGACTTCGCCCGCGACGAATTCTTTATGCAGAACATCGACCGCGAACAGTTCGAACAGGAACGTTTGCTGCAGCTCTTCGAAGACAAGAAGAAGCAATACTTTGCAATCTTCCCCGAAGAAGCTTTGAAGATGATCGAAGACGCGCAAAAAGACCAATAAATGTTCTCCAAAGAAAGAACCTTTAACGACTGGAAACTCGGCGGATTCGGAAGCGCACCCGCATTTCTTTTTGACAGCATTGAAAGCACTCACAGTTTAATGAAGGCCCGCGCTGCAGCAGGCGAAATTGAACCGGGAACATTGTTTGTGGCCGACACGCAAACAGCAGGACACGGACGTCACGAACGCACCTGGGTCTCCCCCGCCGGGCAAAATCTTTACTTCAATATTCTGATTCCGCTTGACGGAATTCCACTTGCATCGGCTCCGCAAGTCACGCAGGTCGCGGCCCTCACCTTTGCCGAAGTTTTCAAGAGCCTGCAAGACGACGCCAACGCGCAAGGACTCGGAAACCAACGCGTCGGAAAAATCACAGTCAAGTGGCCCAACGACATTCTTTGCGGCAAAAGCAAGTTCTGCGGAATTTTGGCGGAGATTGTATACGCACCGTCTGCATCAGGGGCGCCGAAACCAGCGATTAGCATGGGAGTGGGCATCAACGTCAACAGTAGCCCTCTCGATTACGCGCACCTGGGCCGCGCCGTCACCACGCTCAAGGAAATTTGCGGTCAAACAATCAATCGCGAAAAACTCTTGCAAATGCTTATCGCAAACCTTGAACGCGCCCTCGGGCAGTTCCGCGCTTTCGGCATTCGCCCGTGGGTTGCCGCCTGGAAACGCATGGACCAGTTCATCGGCGCACGCGGCACCATCGTAGTCAACAACCACTGCACCGACCAAAACCGCAACAGCGGCGCAGGCGCTATCAAAAAAACAGGCACCATCCTCGACATGCAAGATGATGGAAGCCTGTTATTCAAATGCGACGACGGTACAACAGAAACCGTCTATTCCGCTGACTTGGAAATATAGTCAGCTATTCTTTTATCTTTATTTTCTTTTCGTCTTGTAGAACAAGCTGCCCACAAGCGAAACGGCAAGCACCACAATCATCGCGGTAAGACCCATGTCGGCAAGATTCTTGTACTCGCCCACATGCCCCGACTCAATGAGCATAATAATGATCAGCGCAATGACGGCAGCGGTAGCGCCCATGCGGTCGAACATTTTGATTTTATCTTCGATGGTAAAGGGCTTCTTGAACGGACCATTAGTAAAGGGCATTGACATCGCCTCCCATGCAGATCCACACGATGAGTCCTGCCATCACAAGTACGCTAATGGCGACGTTTGCCAAAAAGAAATCGCGATTCATGGCATCGAGGTCATCGGATTTGCGGAATAAATGGATGTAGAGGATTGCGGCAGTCATTAGGCCCGTTACCACCCACCAAGGGATTCCCATGCCCCAGAACACGCCAAAAACCACGCACAAGGCAAGCATAGCCACATGGCTCCAGAAAGCAATCTGCAAGGCGCGTTTACGGCCAAAACGGGCAGGCACCGAATGCAGTCCCATCTGGCGGTCAATTTCTTCGTCTTGGGTCGCGTAAATAATATCGAAGCCGCCCATCCAGAGCATTAGAATCACGAGCAAGAAAATCGGGAATATAGCGAATTCGCCGCGAATGGCAATCCAGGCGCCAAGCGGGCTCATGCCTATCGCAAAGCCCAAGAACCAATGGCAAAGCCAGCTAAAGCGTTTCCAGTAGGAATAAGAAAGCAACAGGAGCCACACAGGCAATGCAAGCAAGCCGGCGAGCGGTTGTAACAGCGCCGCAAACAGCACGAAAAGCACTCCGTTTACGGCCAGGAAGGCGATTACCGACGCCTTGCTCAGGCGCCCTGCAGGCAGGTGACGCTTTGCGGTACGCGGGTTCTTGGCATCGATATCGGCGTCGGCAATGCGGTTAAAGCTCATGGCGCTGTTACGGGCGGTCACCATACAGCCCACAATAAGCGCAATCATCTTGACCGCCTCCGCGGCAGCCATGCCGCGGAAACCGCCCGCCGCGACCCACATGGAGCCAATCGCAAAAGGCATCGCGAAAAGCGAATGACTGAAGCGCACCATGTGCCCGAATTCAAGAACCTTTTTCAGCATACCTATTTCTTTTTCGCTCTCACCTTGGCCAAGTGCTTCACAGAAGGCGTCTTCTGTTTTACCACCTTAGGTATCGAAATTCCCTTCCAAGGTTTCACAATATCGGCAGCATCCCTCATCGCACCCAGATGCATCAAGATCTTTGCGACAACGGTATCTACCAATTCTTCAATTGTCTTCGGGTGATCATAAAAATGCGGCGACGCCGGAATCACAATCCCGCCTTGGCGGGTCAAGCGAGTCATGTTATCCAAGTGGATCAAGTTGTAAGGAGTCTCGCGCGGCACCACAATCAAAGGGCGGCGTTCTTTGAGGCATACATCGGCTGCACGAATCAGCAAGTTGTCCGACGTTCCGCCAGCAATGCGGCCAATTGTTCCCATGGAGCAGGGCACCACAACCATGCCTGCATAGTCGGCAGAACCACTCGCACATTCGGCAAAGAAGTTTTTCACGTCGGGGGCTTCGTCCACGTAATCGAACAATTCATCCTGGCCTTCGTAGGCTACCACGCCCCTGCCCGGCGGCGTCACCAAGGCGGTCACATGGTGCCCCAGGCGTTTTAAATGCATCGCGGTTCTTGTCGCGTAAATGGCGCCACTCGCGCCGGTCACCCCCAAAATGAACCTCATGTTCGTCTCCTTAGTAATACGCGGTAGGCCACCCCGAAAAAGCACGGCTTCACATGCACCAGTTCAAAGCCGTTCGACTCCGCCAACCTGACAAAGTCTGCAACCGGCAAAAAACGGAGCACCGAATTCACCAAATATTCGTAAGCTTCCCGCTTGCTAAAAAAGGCCCCCAGCACCGGAATAAAGAGCGGTGCAAGTCTCTTGTAGAAAAACTTGTTGAACGCATTCCTCGGCGAAAAGAATTCCAGCACCTGCAAGTACCCCCCATTCGAGAGCACGCGGGCAGATTCCTTCAAGCCGCCTTCGGCATCGGGCAAGTTACGCATTCCAAATCCGTTCAGAACCACATCGAACGAGGCGTCGCCAAAAGGCATTTTCATGGCATCGAGCTGCACGGGGATAGCCGTCATCGTCTTTCCTGCAGCGCCCTTCAACATTCCATAAGAAAAATCGCCTAAAACAGCGACATCGGGCTTGCCATTGAATTTTTCGTAAGTGACCGCAAAATCGCCCGTGCCTCCGCACAAATCCAAGAGACGTTTGCCGGGCTTTACCTTTTTCAGTTCGCGACAGCAACTGCGGCGCCACAAAATGTCCTGAAAGCAACTGAGCGTATGATTCAAAAAATCATAGCGACTGGCAATCTCGTCGAACATTCTGCGCACAGGGCTTATCATAGCGCCAAATATAGAAAAAGGAGCCTAGGCTTCAAGCCACAGGCTCCTTTCCAAAAACTTACAAAGCACTATTATTTGAAGGTTGCCGTAATAGACAAGCCTTCTGCAACTGTCGCGACACACATTTCCGGCACGCCAGCTACAGGTTCGCAACCCGTCCATCCGCCGAATATAGCACCTGCTTCGGGGATAGCCGTCAGCACCATTCCATTTCCGGCAAAGAACTTGGCCTTATAATTTGCGCTCGGCAAAGTCATGCCATCCATAACAATGGAGCCCTTACCATTTGCGGTAATCGAGACCGAAGTCATGCTTCCGACTCCAAATTCTTCCTGAATTTCAGACAGGAACTTGCCATCGCGTTCTTCTGCCCAGGGGCCGAGTCTTTCGCCATACGGATCAAAGCTATGGTTGTACTGGCCTCTTCTTTCCTTATAGGCATCCACATCCATATCCCTAGCAACATCTTCGGAATTAAGCATGCCAGCAAGGAACTTTGCTTTTGCCTTGACATTTTCTGCATTCAAGTAAGACTGAAGCATCACAGCGGCATGGTTCAGGAACAAACGCTTGAACGTGGGGTTTTCAATCAACTTCGTGTAAAGCACATGGAAGCAATGAACCTTTTCGCCGGTGATTTCTTTAGTGCTGCTGGTATGGCATTTAGCACCAGTATCACCGCGGCCACCCTGCTTGACCCACTTGAACATATTCGTGCTTTCGCTAAAGCCAGACACGCCCCAATCCCAGTCAAAGCCGTGGTCAAGGTCATAAATCATGAACTTCCAAAGCGGAGATTCCGGAGACTTCCAGACACGCACGTTGTTGTTCGGCCAGTCGCCGTTATGAACATACATTTCAGCAAGCATATAGTTGGCAAAATTACCCATATCCATGAGTTTAGTCATGTAGGTATACGCTTCATCGTCGGTGCTAAAGTCGTGAGAAGCGGCATATTCCAACATGGCGAGATATTCGTCAGCGGTACCGTTACTTGCTTCAACTTTTATACCCAAATGCTTGAGGAACGTGACCGACGAAGCATCGATTCCGTAATTCGTTTCTACAAAGTTCTTGTTGAAACGTTCACGCATGTCGTGAATACCATAATACTTACCATTGTAGAACACAACCACCTGACGGCTACGCTGGTAATCCACGCCACTTCCTTCAAGGATAGCGCCACCCACGGCATCGGCAAAGTAGTCGCTCACAAAACGGTTACCATTGTTACGCAGGTTAAAGCCCTTGTACTTGTCGTTCACGCCCTTGCGGGTTTCGAACAAAGGATACTTCAGCCAGGTTCCACCGAATTCTTCGCGCATCACGATGGCCACGGACTTCTTGCGTTCCATGCGGCTCCAGCCACCCATCAAGGAAATACCGCCATCGGCTTCCCAGGCTTTACCCTTGCTGCTTCTGCCTTTTTCGTAGTATTCCACGTGAACCGGAAGTTCACCCGGGTCATCCGGATAGCATTCGTTAGGAGCGTACATCTGGTCGCAATCCATATCGGGTTCGCCACCATTCGTCTTCTTGTAATACTTGGTAAAGAAGCTCGGATCTACACTTACGGCCACCACAGGCATATTAGCCGTTTCGTCGATAAAGTAGGTATTGGTCGTCACGTCCTTAGTAAGGAGACCATCCTTGAACGCGGCACAGCGAAGAACCGTAGTCGATTCAATCTTCATGTCCGACTTGAACTCTTCAGAATTCTTGGTCGGAACAGAGCCGTCCTTGGTGCAACGCACGGACACACCTTCCGGAACGTTCGGCTTGTTCAATGTCACAGAGCCATTGTAGAATCCACCGCCATGTTCACCGAAGCTGACTGTAGGCGTGACACCTTCGTAACCATCAGATACATTGTTCGGCTGTTCAGGAGTCGGCTTTTCAAAGAACTTCCAGGCACCGCCATCAATAATGCCCCAGCTCATACCCGCACTAAGTGCCGGATACTTGACCGAGTCACGGATAGAATAATACTGGTCGATCAGGTAAACCGTACCGCCATCCTTATTCAATTTCCAGCTGGTATGGGTACGTGTCTTATAAATGGTCGTGTCTGCAGAGGGTGCCACCGCATTCACATCGTTCTTGTCACAGAATACGGTACGGAAAGAGCGCGGAGCAATCAGTTCATCACCAAAGACCCACTTGCGCGGCTTTTCCAAATTTTCAACAAGCGAATAGCCCTTAAGGTTAGCAGCGGAATCGCCGGCATTGTAGATTTCAATCCAACCCGGGTCGTCTCCGTTTTCATCGAGCCAGTCCAGGTTCACCGGAGAAATTTCGGTAATCACCAGAGAAGAGTTACCTACCCAACGAACCGTCGTATCGGCCGGGACATAAATGATTCTATCTACATACTGCGTATCGCCCGTGACCGGGTCGATTGTACGGACAGTATCCCTCTGCCCCGGGGTTTCAACAATTTGAGTAATCGTATCGCCGGTAATCGAATCAACCTTGACCAAGGTATCGACCCTTACTGGAACAGGGTCATCGGCATGATTATGCGATGCAGATTCTTCCGTACAGGCTACCAAGCCCGAAAAAACCAAACTTAGTCCGCCCATCAAAGCAAGACATTTTACTTTGTTGAATATGTACACACTGCTATCCTATTAAAAACGTTTCCCAGGAAATCCCACTTTCCAAGGCCATATTCTTTAGCACCCAGATACTAAATTTAGAAGATTATTCAAAAAAAAGGGAAAAATGTCAGTAATATTCTATTTACCCTTGACAAGTATCACAGAGTGTTCTATATTTGGCCTACCAAGTCGGCGCTGTAGCTCAGTTGGTAGAGCAGCGGACTGAAAATCCGCGTGTCGTCAGTTCAACTCTGACCGGTGCCACGAAAAAAAGACCTCGATTTCGAGGTCTTTTTTAATTTTTGTTTTCAAACGCGTCAAAGAAAACGCGAAGTGTTTAGAAAATTTTAATTGGGGTCGTGGCGGTAAAGGCTGTAAATTTCGTCCCAATGTTCCATCAAGACGTCCACGAGCTCCGGCTGGAACTGCGCACCGCGCTGCTTGATGAATTCTTCCTTGACCTTTTCTTCGGGCCACGGTTGCTTGTAGCAACGCGGGCTAGAAAGCGCGTCCAGGACATCGGCAACGGAACAAATGCGGCCAGCCAAGGGGATATCTTCGCCGGCAATACCCTTCGGGTAGCCGCGACCGTCCCAGCGTTCATGGTGCGAACGGGCAATTTCGGCAGCAAAGCGAAGCAGTTTGCGCTTGGAGTTGTGAAGCATGTTGTAACCGATTTCGGAATGGGTCTTCATGATCGTGTATTCGTCATCGTTAAAGCGGCCGGGCTTATTCAAAATGGCATCGGGAATGCCGACCTTGCCCAGGTCATGCATCGGGGCCGCCAAGCGAATGCGTTCGACCTCGTTTTCCGGGAGGCCCAGGAACTTCGCCAGCATGCAAGAAATCTCGGCTACGCGCTGAATGTGGTCGCCCGTCTCCTGGCTGCGGTATTCCGAAACCTCACCCAGAATATGGATGATTTCGCGCTGGGTCGCTTCCAGTTCCATGTTCAACATGGCGGATTCAACCGTCTTTGCGGAATAAACTGCCGTAAGGCTCAGGCGTTCCAAGTCCTGTGTCGAGAATACGGCGGGTTCGCCCTGTTCGTCGGTTCCCTGCTTGTTAATCGCCTGGAACACACCCATCACGTTGCCCGCCGAATTCATGAGCGGAACCGTCATTACAGACGTTGTTCGATAATGGGTCTTTTCGTCGGAGCGACGGTCGAACCTAGGGTCTTGGTAGGCATCCTTGATCAGGAGCGGTTCGGCAGTCCTGACTGAATAGCCCACAAAGCCTGCGTTATACGGGATGCGAAGTTCACTTACACCGTGCGCAACCTTGGTCCACAATTCACCACGATCGTTATCGACAAGCCACAGGGAGCAGCGGTCCGCAGCCACAATGGCGCGACCCAAATCAGCCATCAGGATAAGCAAGCCATCCATCTTTCGCTCAGCCGCAATCTTCGGCATGTAAGCGAACAACAGCTCTAGTATCCTTTGGGACTCTACAACCTGTTTTTCATCCAGTTCCGTCATACTATGTAAAATTTAAATAAACTTTGTATTATTCACAACTATGCTTGACAGAATTAGGCGAATTTTTCTATCCTTGGGAAACCCTGGAGGAATAGGCTAATTGGTAAGTCAGCGGTCTTGAAAACCGCCGCCGTAAGGCTTGGGGGTTCGAGTCCCTCTTCCTCCGCTAGAAAGCTCCCTCTAGGGAGCTTTTTTTATTTGCCATCATTTACTCTACTTCCCATTCCATCTGGTTGTCGGCGACAAAATCGGCAACAGCCGAGGCAGGCTCGTCGTAAAGTAGCGTGCAGACCTTAATCGGTAGCGCAAAATCCCGCCCGAAGGCGGCAAGACACGCCGAGGTAGTTGCCCCAGTCGTAAAGACATCATCCACGACAATGACCGTTCCCGAAGTCGGAGGATTTTTCAACACGCACTCAAACGCAAACGCCACATTGCGCTCTCGTTCTTCCTTAGAAAGTTTGGTCTGCGAAACAACGAAAGTACGCCGTTTTAGCCAACGGCAAACTTTACCGTCCAAGGCAAGCGAAAGTGCCGCCGCAATCTTTTCGGCCTGGTTGTAGCCGCGTTCCCTATACCTGGCCCTATGGAGCGGCACAGGAACAAAGTAAAGCGGCTTTGGAAACATGGACAACTCTTCGCGCACAAGCCCGCACCGTACCGATGCCGAATGCTTGACCAAGTATGTCGCCATCCCAGAAATCCCCCTATACTTGAGCGCATGCACCAACCGCCGCGTCAATGGCCGCATGGGGTACAGGCTATAGGTATCCGGCCCGGGAGAAAGCTCTACCGTCGATTCGCGTTCCAGTTCCTTGACGCATTCCGGGCAAAGCCATGGGTCCAAGGCACCCGAAGGCGCCCTGCAGCCCAGACATTCGGCCCCAAAAACAAAACGTTCCACATTTTCTATCCAGCGCATATAAACTCCTCGGAGGCTCTTGCGGGAGCCCCTCTTTATCTATACGCCAGATTTCGGAAAAATGGGAAAATTTATCCCTTACAACAAAGTTTTTTATTAGCGGCGGCGAGCCTGGAAATGCAAGCAAAGCAAGAATCCGACTAACACCATACAAGTCAAAGCAAACGAACCGCCATAAGACAGGAACGGCAAAGGCAGACCCGTTACCGGCATCAATCCGACCGTCATCGCAATGTTCACCATAATGTGGAACAAGAAAACCGTCGAAGCCCCCATGACCATAAGCGTCACGAACGGGTCCGAAGACAGTCTGCAAATCGATGTGGCGCGCCAAAGGAACAACGCATAAAGAATCAGCACAAAGGCACAGCCCAAAAAGCCGAACTGTTCGCCAAGCACGCTAAAGATAAAGTCCGTATGTTCTTCGGGCAAAAAGGCGAGGTTTGTCTGCGAGCCGTTTCCGAAGCCCTTTCCGGTAAGGCCACCCGAACCAATTGCAGTCAAGGACTGTAGCACCTGGTAACCGTCTCCCAAGGGGTCACTCATCGGGTCCAAGAAAGTATTCACGCGCTTTTGCTGGTGCGGCTCGAGCATATTCCAGGCCATAGAACTTGCATACCCCGCAAAAATATTCGCCATCAGAATCAAGGCCGACAGCACCTTCGGAAGTTTTCTGCGGAACAGCGCAAACACCACCACGCAAATCAAAAGGCCCCAAAGGATTTCAAATACAAGCGCCTGCGAATGGGAGAAAAATACCGAAAGCACCGGGCTTACAATCAAGAACATGTCTGTAAGCGTAAGCCCTGCAAAAAAGAAACTCACCATCGTAACAGCAATAAACACGAGAGCCGTACTCAAGTCAGGCTGTTTAAGCACCAAGGCAAAAGGCACAATAAACAAGAAGAACGGCACCACAAACGACTTCAGTTTATACAAGCTAACCGGATGTTTCGAGAGCCAATAAGAAATGGTCAGCAAGTAGGCAATCTTTGCGAATTCCGAAGGCTGCAACTTGAAAACGCCCAGGTCAATCCATCGTCCAGCACCCTTCACCACATCGCCAGCAAAGAACAGCACCACCACAAGCAAAATAAGGGCAACCACATAGAGCGGGAACGCCGCACGCTTCAACCAGTCTATGCGCACAAAGATAAGGGCAGCAGCAAACACAGCGCCAAAGATAAAGTATATAATCTGCTTGAACCAGAACAATTCCACCACAGATGCATCTTCAGCAATCGTCGCCGAATACACAAGGGCAACACCCACGCTCATCAAGGCAATCGTAAGCGCGATGAACATCCAGTCAAATCGAAGCGAACGGCTAAGGAGTCGATTGGGTTTCATTTTTTCCCGCCTCCTTTTCCTTATTTTCAAAATAGGCTTCCATCACTTTCTTGGCAATCGGGCCCGAAACAGCACCGCCGCCACCAGCAGCTTCCATAATCACAGCCACGGCAATTTCCGGATCATAAAGCGGAGCTACGGCCGCATACCAGGCATGTGTCTTTTCGCCCTTCTTCCATTCACCGGAACCGGTTTTGGCGCCCACACGAATTCCAGGGATAGCGCCGCGTTTACCCGTTCCGCCCGGATGGTTCACCACGGAATCCATGGCAGCAAGCAAAATACGGTGCGTATACGGTTTCATGTTACCCGGGCGCACGATTTCGGGCTCATAGCGGCGAACCACGTTTCCGTCGATGTCGCGGAGTTCCTTCATGAAGTGCGGTCTGTAAACGCCCTTACCCGTCGCCAAGGAACCTATCAAGGTTGCCTGCTGCAAAGGAGTCACGATCTGTCCTTGGCCAATCGAAAGGTTCAAGATCAAGCCGCGAGCCCAGCGCCAACCCAAGCGTTTGTTCTTCTGGTTAAACGACGCCGAATCCGGGAGCCAGCCACCCTTTTCGCCGGGGATGTCGACTCCAAGCGGTTTTTCGCCCAAGCCAAAGCGCCGGCCAAATTCATTAATGCGGGCCATATCGATATCGAGACCGGCCTGGTAAAAGAACACGTCGCAACTCAGGCGAATCGCATTCACCACATTCAAGCTGCCATGCGTGCCCCAACATTTCTGGTAGCGCGCCCCGTACTGGTAGCCACCTGTACAGGGCTTGGAATAATATTTATTCTCCGTCAAAATTCCGCTTTCAAGGCCCGCGCCCGCCGTCACCAGTTTAAAAACAGATGCCGGCGGATACGTACCCGAAATCGCGCGGTTCGTGAGCGGTCTCATGGAATCAAGCGCCACATGCGCCCAGCCCTTGTTACGCTCGCGCTTTTTCAGCGAGAAAATGTTCGGGTCCAGCCTCGGCGAAGAAACCATCGCCAAAATTTCACCATTGCGCGGATCAATCGCCACAAGCGCACCTTTCGCAGAATCGGGAATCGCCTCTTCGGCAACCTTCTGCAAGCGCAAATCAATCGTCGACACCAAGCGAAGTCCCGGCACAGGCTCCGTCCCCTCGACACCGTCAAGCGAGCCCACTTCGCGGCCAGAGGCATTCACTTCCACAAGCTTCATGCCATTAACACCGCGGAACTCCTTGTCGTAAAATTGTTCAAGTCCCTTTTGCCCAATTCGGTCGCCCTGCGTATAGCCTTCGTATTCCGGCAGCTTGAGCTGTTCTTCCGAAATTTCGCTGGTGTAACCCAGTGCATGCGAGGCCAGCGTGCCGTAAGGGTATTCGCGACGCGATTCAATCACCGTCATGACACCAGGCAATTCTTCGGAACGTTCTTCGATAATGGCAACCTGTTCGGCAGTTGCATCTTCCAGCAGGCGAATCGGCCTATTCTTGATCCAGCGAGAACGCTGGAATGCCGTATCCAGAGAAAGGGAATCAAAGAGTCGCTCTCCCGCAACATCCTTAATGCCCAGCAACTTGTGAAACAACGAATCTCGTTCCGCTTTTTTGCGGGGCATGTTTATCGCCGTCAAGGCAATCTGGTAAGAAGGGCGATTACGCACCAGCACTTCGCCGTTTCGGTCATAAATGTATCCGCGTTCGGCAACCAAGACCACTTTACGCAAGCGGTTGTTTTCGGAACGTTGCAGGTTTTCGTCGTAATGGGTGAACTGCAGCGAAAACAAGCGCAAAATGAGAACGAAAAACAAGACCACGACACCTGTCATGTAAATCAATACATTCCAGTTCCTGTTTTGCAGGGTCTCGTTTTCGGACATTCCCTTAAGCATGCTTCTTCTTTTTACTGCCTAAATCCAGGTAGAAGAATATACCGCCAATCAGCATTGTATAAATGCATTCAGGCAGCGATTTCGTGAGGAACAAATTCGTGACAACGTCTTTAGAAAGTCCCGTGATCGCAAAGTAAATCATGTCGCTCACAAAAAAGCCCAAGCCAAGCACGCCGACTTTAGCAGGCAAATTGAGCGAAAGGAATCGTTCTTCAAGCTGCCCCACCGCATAACCGACCACCGTCATGGCAATCGTATTTGCACCGAGCCATTCCACCGGAGCATACACGTCTTGCGTAAAGCCTGCGACAAAGCCCCAAAAACATCCGGCCGTAGGGCCCCTTCTAATGGCCATCGCCACAATAAAGATAATCACAAAATCAGGCGCCACATCAAAGAAGCTAAGCCATTCGGCAACCGTCATTTGCAAGGCAAACACGATTACAAACAAAATAAGCGATTTGAGCCACCCTAAGTTATTCATCAAGCAGCTCCCTGATTATCCAATCCGGTTCCTTTTCCATCACGAACACTTCTTCAAGAATCGAAAAATCCTGGAAAGGTTCCACTTCCATCTGGCGCATTACATCGAGATCGGACTTGCGGACTTCTTTTACAGTGCCCACAGGAATGCCCTTCGGGAAAATGCCTCCCAAGCCAGAAGTCACAAGCGTATCGCCCGCATGCACGCCCGCATGGGTCGGAACAAGTGCCGTCAAGCGAACACCGTCCATCGATTCCAAAAAGCCCACCACGCGAGTGCGACGATCCATTACAGACAACTTAAGGTTCGGATCCACGAGCAACTGCACGCGCGAATGGCTCATACTCGCTTTCGAAATTTTTCCGACCAAACCGTTCATCGAAAACACGGGCATGTCTTCTTTCACGCCATGCTCCGTACCGCGGTTAATCACCATCGTCGTAAGGAATCTTCCGGGGTTGTGTCCAATCACGCGGGCCGTCACGATCGGGAAATCCCATTTGTCGTCAAATCGGACTAGCGTATGCAGTCGGGCGAGTTCCTGCAAGCCTTCGCGGGCATGGTAGGTTTCTTGCCTCAAGCGTGCGTTTTCTTCTTTCAGTTGTTCGTTTTCAAGTGCTACAGCCTTGTAATGTCCCACCGCAGACACAATGCGCTGCGCCGGGAAATACAGCGTCGACACTGCCGACGAGACAATACTCTCGCGAATCGTGTTCGGCGCCTGCCTCATCAAAAGGCCGAGAGCCAAGAAAAAGACAAAGGCAACGATACCGTGCCTTTGTGTAAACAAGTCGACAATAAAGCGAATCGCCCTAAGCATCGAGCCCTGTCAAATTAGTTCGAAGATGCAATCAAAACCGGGCGATATTTATCCAGGTCTTCGAGAATGCGAGCCGCACCCTTACAGACGCAAGTCAGAGCTTCATCAATCACGTTCACCGAAAGACCCGTTTCCTTACGGATACGTTCATCAAAGCCGCGCAGCTGAGAACCACCACCCGTCATGATGATACCCTTGTCGTAAATATCGGCAGAGAGTTCCGGCGGAGTAATGCTCAAGGCCTGCTTCACGGCTTCGATAATGGCCGTCACAGGTTCATTCAAGGCTTCACGGATTTCGGCGCTGTTAATGGTCGTGGTACGCGGCATGCCTGCCAAGAAGTCATGACCCTTCACTTCCATGGTCAGTTCTTCTTCAAGCGGGCTTGCAGAGCCAATCTGGATCTTGATCTGTTCTGCAGTGCTATCACCCACGCAAAGATTGTACATGGTACGGAGGTAGCGGACAATGGCCTCGTCCATTTCGTCACCGCCCACACGCACAGAGGCGTTGCAAACGGTGCCGTTCAAAGCGATCACGGCGATATCGGAAGTACCACCGCCAATATCCACAATCATGTTACCCACAGGGTCTTCCACAGGAATGCCCATACCGATAGCGGCAGCCATAGGTTCATGTACCAGGTGAACTTCCTTGGCACCGGCCTGCTTGGCAGCATCGATCACGGCACGCTTTTCCACTTCGGTAATTCCAGAAGGAACACCGACCACCACGCGGGGTTTCACCATCCACAGCGGGTACTTCTGCACGCGCTTGATGAATGTCTGCAAAAGGTTTTCTACCAGTTCGAAATCGGCAATCACGCCATCACGCATCGGGCGCACGGCACGGCTTTCGCCAGGCGTACGGCCAAGCATCTTTTTCGCTTCGAAACCGATGGCAGAGACACGGTTATTTTTGCTGTCCACCGCAATAACCGTAGGTTCATTAATGACAATTCCCTGACCTGCCACATGGACCAACGTATTCGCTGTGCCGAGGTCAATACCGATATCGCAAGAAAAGAGGCCGAACAAGATCCAATCCTTTTTTAAGATTTAACTTCCGTAAAAAAAATATAAAAAAACTACCGCAACGTGTCCGCGCCGAACTTCCATTCTTTCTTGTAGCGGTCCCAACCGCGCGTATTCACGTCGTAGCGATACTTGCGCTTCTCGTGCATGGCGATGTCTTTGTAGATAAAGAAATCAACCTCGGCATAGGCCGCATAAATGCGGGCCTCTGCGCCATCGAAAAGCCTAAAGTCCTTGACTCGGTAATAAGGCGTATCCAAGAGCCCTTCGCGCGTTTTAGAAGACTTGATGGTTTCAGCCACCATGAACTTCAAGTCATCTTGCAGGTAATTAGTTAATTTGTTCTCAATACGTTCCGTCGGTTCGGAACAACCCACAAGAAAGGCCGCAAAAGTCAATACACAAACAAGTAATCTCATGCCCATAAAGTAGAAAATCAACCGCCGAAAAAGAAATTGCCACAAGCAACAAAAACGCCCCTTCCAAGAGGGGCGTCTTCGTATTCAAGTCCGAGCAATTCCGTAGGAATTAGAACGAGTAGGTAGCATCGAGGCGAGAGAAGATGCGGCCTTCACCCTGGAACGGGTTGCGGAACAGCAGGTCTTCTGCAACAGTCACGTCGATCTTCAGGCGTTCTTCGATATTGATACCGAAACCGAATCCAACGTGGTCGTCGGCAGAGCCGTCAGCCAGCGGGTTGGTAGAGAAGAACGTACCGTCGTCCTTGCAAATGCCATAGCGGGAATCGGAGTAGTTGTTCTTGGAGTTCACGTCGCAATCGGTGTAGAGAATGGACTTCTGGCCACCCACACGGATAACGAACCAATCCCACCAAATGTTACGTTCGATACCGAAGCTGACCTTGCCGCCAACATCGGAACGCTTGTCCCAATGAGGATCTTCGTCGTCACGGGCATCATAAATCCATGCGCCACCGTTCACAGTCTTGTCGTAGAACCAGTCATGAGCCTTCTTCTGATTCCAGATGAAGTCAAGACCAAGCCAGAAGAAACCGCGATCCATAGCGACGTTAATGCCCATACCAGCTTGAGCATGCTTGTCTTCGATACCAGGAGCCTGAGCGAGCTTGATAGAAGCGGCCGGAACCAGTTCACCATCAATTGCTTCCATGGTGAAGAAAGCGCGAGCCTTGGCGAGAATCGTGAAATCGCCATCGTCAAAGAAGCTGTGGCGATCCGGGCCATACTGCACACGAGCAATACCGCCAGACACTTCGTAGGAGGTGCCGCTACCCGTCTGGAAGTTCAAACCTGCGTCCAACTGAACGAGAGATGCATAAGCATCGTCGTTAGTCTGGTAGGTGCCGCTTTCATCGAGGTCGCCGCCATCCTGATGAGCGATATAAATATGCAAGCCCCAAGCGTCACCACTGGAGAACGTGCCGCCCAAGAAGCCATCAAAGTTCGTCACCGTTTCAGGAACAACAGCGTAGGTGCTCTTACCAGTCTGCACGTAGTCCGGCAGATACATGGCGAGGTCGTTGTTGACGCGGCCAAAGAGACCACCGATCGAGAACTTCGGGTCGGGAATATTGTCTTCACCAAAAGAAATCGAGAAGATGCCACCAAAAGTCGGGTGCTGCGGATCAACATTGCCGCCAGCAGACATGTTGTTGTCGGTATAGGCACCGAAACCACCGATCAAATAGTTGGAGTAAAGATTTACGTTTGCGGGGTTATCGAAGATGCTTACATCGTCCATGATGTAAGTAGAGTTCTTGCCCATGGATTCAACACGTGCAAAGGTTGCAAAAGCAGAACCCACGCCAAGAATACCGAATGCGGCTCCAACCGCGGCAGCTGTTCTTAAGTTCATTGGAAAACTCCTATTGAAATTTCTGTTTTAAAGTTAGTTTAATTAAACGAAAAACGCAATAAAATTTTAAACAAAAGTCAACTTTTTTTATACAAACCGACTGGAACCGTTATCTACAATACAAAAAAGGCCGGACTTGACAGTCCGGTCTTTTTTCAAGTTTTCGCCGAATTATTCGGAGAAGGTGAACGGGATCGTAACAGTGGTGTTACCAGACTTCACCTTGCTGAACTTCCAGCGGCTCACAGCGTTCTTGACTTCGCCGTCAAATTCGCCGTAACCGGTCGTAGAAGAAGCAATGGAGATGCTGATGATTTCGCCACCCGGAGCGATCGTGAACTTCAAGGTAACCTTACCCTGGAAGCCCGGTTTCTTCTTCAGGAACTTGTTATAGATGTGGCGGAGACCCGGAGTACGCTGACGCACAACCTTCATGATGTCTGCAGCGGAACGAGATCCACCACCGGCACCCATGTCGATATCGCGTTCAGACGGAGTCCTGATGGAACCCTTAGCCTTGGTAGCGATACCACCGCCACCGCCGCCGAGAAGACCTGCCAGGCCGTCACCGATACCACCGGAACCACCTTCGGCATAACCTTCGTTAAAGCCACCATCTGCCTTACCGCGACGACCACCGAGAACGGTCTTACCCGTCGTCTGGAGGCCAGCCACGTCCTTCAGCACCTTATCGATGTCCTTAGAGAACTTCTGGTTCTTCATGAGGTCATAGGCGCCTGCAGAGGCATTCTTGGTCTGAGCAGTCAAGAGCTTAAGCACACCACGAGTCTGGGGAGCGTTGGGCTGACCCTTACCACGCGGCTTGCCGCCACCACCAGCCTTCTTACGAGGCTTCTTGGGTTCTTCCTTCTTCTTCTCTTCCTTCTTCTCTTCCTTCTTTTCATCGATGGTCATAGAAGCAGTAAGATCAGCAGCGGCAGAGTCGTCGAACACGACTTCGTCCACCACCTGTTCGTACATGGAAGCCCAAAGGCAGATAGCCAAAGCTACGACTAAAGAGATACCGGCAATAGCACCCATCTTCTTGTCGGATTCCGGCATCAGGGACGCTACTAACGGATCCATTTCGGGAGTATTCTTTTTAGCCATAATTATTCCTCCCCTCCGTTCTTCTGCATAACGGCGAATGCAATGTGCGTATAGCCAGAGAAGCCACAAGTAGCCATGACCTTATACATTGCATCGTAAGGGATGTTCTTGTCGATCTGCACAATGATGTTACCGGCTTCGTCAGCAGGAAGACCCATCTTGAGGGCGTGTTCCTGTTCCGTTGCGCGGCGTTCCTTAAGAACGGAGTCCACCTTGGTCACAAGAAGATCTTCTTGCTTCAAGACGTCTTCGGTAGGAACGATCTTTGCGTTATCGACCACAACGTAGTTGTTATCGACCACGACCGTCAGAGCCACTTCCTTCGGCTGCACCTTAGAGGTAGACACCGGAAGGATGAGGTTTTCGGCCTGGGTCAAAAGCTGACCTTCAGCGTCCAAGTTCTTGATCATGAACACCAGAATAATGGTCATCATGTCCATCATGGACGTGAGGGAGAAAGGTACGTCTTCGCTAAATTTACGAGTTCTTCTAGCCATGATTAACCTCCCAGCTTAGCAAGGTTGATCTTGCTGAAACCGGCTTCTTTAGCACGGTCCATAAGTTGAATGATCTTATCGAACTGGGTGTCGTCGTTAGCAACGATGATGATGTTATCGACGTCTTCGAGGTCAATGAACTGCGTATGGATCTGAATCAGGTCCTTAGCGATCAAGTCGTAAGCAGACAGCGGGTAGATGATGTTCTTTGCAGCCACATCCGGTTTCAGCGTACGAGCCGAGTTCGGAGTGAGGGTTGCAAGCACAGCGCCTGCGCTCGGCTTCTTGAGCATCGGCGGCGGGGTCAGACCCATAGCGCCTTCGCCAGGAGCAGCGAGGAATGAGTTGTTACCGTCCACGTATGCGCTGTCAGGCACATTTTCGGACTGAGAAGAATACACGGCCCAAATCACGCGGCCCGGGTCTTCTTCGGATTCCTTGTTGATGGCCCAGAGTTCGATGGATTCGATTTCATAAAGATACTTTTCTTTATCCATTTCGGATCCGTCTTTGCACTTGGGACCATGACCGCTTTCCACGGCCGACTTCACATCTTCCGGCGCATGCGTAATGAGCTGCGCATCAGACTTGCAACGGAACGTCCACATTTCCTTGAAGTAAACGTTCGGCTGGAAACCACCGCGGGCACCGATCACCAGATAGTCACTGGTAATAGCGAGCGAGAGGTTAAGAGCCTGCTGGTCCGGTTCCGGAGGCGTATCGTTGTCCATGTTCATCATGCTGCGTTCCGGCATGTTGATTTCAACGATAGCAAGCTTGGAGAAGGCGGTCATAGACAACAGCATAGGAATCAGGATAGTGAACAAGCCCATCGCCGGCAACAGGTCCGGTTCTTCAGGCTTGGCTGGTTTCTTGAGTTCTTTTGCCATGTTTTATAACTCCGTTAAAATTATCTCTCTATCTCTTCGATTATGCGAGGGAGTTGATAATCTTGAGGCCCTTTTCTTCCATTTCCTGGATGAGGCGTTCGGAGTTCATGTTGAGGAGGCCGACGATGACCAGAAGAGGCACAGCGGAGAGAAGGCCGAGGAGCGTAGTACCCATAGCGATAGCAATACCATCGGAAAGGGCCTTGGCACGTTCAGCAGCCGGCTTGTTAGCCACAGCATCGAAGGTGTAGATCAGACCGTAAATGGTGCCCATAAGTCCAAGCAACGTGGAGATGGAAGCCATAACCTGAATGATGCTGATATAACGAGTAAGACGGGGAGCTTCGGTCAGGAACACTGCGTCGCAAGCAGCGGACATGGTTTCACGACCACCGTTACGGGCAGCAACGATTGCGGCCATCACGCGAGCGATCGGGAGC
Source organism: uncultured Fibrobacter sp. (assembly GCF_900316465.1). Lineage (NCBI taxonomy): Bacteria > Pseudomonadati > Fibrobacterota > Fibrobacteria > Fibrobacterales > Fibrobacteraceae > Fibrobacter > uncultured Fibrobacter sp. The sequence goes on from NZ_ONDD01000001.1 coordinate 190,320, forward strand.
TTGGTTGCGTTGGCATAGCTGAGAGCTTCATCATAGCGCTGAGCAGAAATGTGAGTGCCGAACTTGGCCAAGAAATCCTTACGGCCCTTAGCGCTCTTCACCATGATGTAAAGGAAGCGTTCAACAGAGAAGCCGAGGCCAATCATGAACACCACGAGGATGATCCACATGAACTGGTAACCATCAGATTCCGGGCTGAAGGATTGAAGCATTTTAGACATTAGAGTACTCCTTGATTGAGTGTTTTGGTTTATTTTGAAAAATCTTTGTTCATATTTAATCTTTTTTAGGGCAAAATTGTGTAGTCGAGCCGGTAAAATCTTGTTTACTACTCAAAAAACGCCATTTTTACCCTTATAGAATAGGGGAACCCTATGAACTAGGTTCCCCGTAAAATTGTTTTTACCGCTATTTTTTCTTGCCTTTCTTCTTAGCGGCCTTCTTCTTAGCCTTCGGGGCAGGAGCCGGGGCGGCTTCCGGTTCAACGGAGTCGTCGGCTTCGTCCATAGAAGAGCCAGCAGAAGAGGACGTAGAGGCAGAGCCACCAGCGAGCTGCTTCTGGAGGTCAGCAAGTTCAGCCTTCAGCTTTTCGTTTTCAGCCTTGGCGTCCTTGATGATTTCGCGGTAGGTCGTGATCTGTTCTTCCGGAGTCATGACTTCGGACTTGGCGATCTGTTCCAAACGAGCCTTCGTCTTGAAGTATGCCGGGTCAGAGAACAGCGTAGACGGGTCGAACTTTTCGATCTTGGTGTTCAAAGTCTCATTGTTTTCATCGAGGCTCTTGAGGAGTTCGAAGAGCTTTTCGGTCCACTGGTTTTCGATACCGTAGTGAGCAGCAGCCTTAATACCGGTTGCGCACTGCGGGATAGCGAGTTCCTTAGCGCCGTTAGAACGGTTGGTCAATTCTTCGCGGTAAGCTTCCAAGTCTTCATGGACAGCTTCGATAGCGTCTTCCTTGGCCATGCCTTCGTATTCAACGTATTCCTTCACGATGGAGGCAGAGTCCGGCAGCGGAGAGTTAGCGAATGCGTCAGCCACTTCGACGAACACAGCGCAACCCTGGTAGTACATTTCAATGTAACCTTCTTCTGCTTCGATCACGTCCTGGTTGTAGAAGCCCTGGTCGCGAGCGAGGTCAATGTTCTTCTGGAAGATCGGACGAGCCTGTTCATAGTAGCTCGGGAGCTGCTGCACGATACCAATACGTTCAGCAAACTTTTCTTCTTCCTTCTTGCCGTTGAGTTCCTGTTCACGGATCTTGGCGGCCATGGTCACGAAGAGCATACCCATCTTGTTGGTGGCCTTGAAGGTCCAGCGTTCAGATGCGTAGGTAGCAGACTTAGAGTACTGGCTCATAGCCTTCTGGAGGATATCAACCAAGGTCTTGATGGTCTTGGCCTTTTCCTTTTCCTTACCCTTCAGGACATACGGATCCATCTTGTGGTATTCGTATTCACCGAGGTAGAAGGCAGCTTCAGCCGGAACACCCGGGTCAGCATTCTTGATCTGAAGACCGTACTTGTCGTAAGCTTCGAGAGTCTTGCGGTAATCTTCGACAGCCTTGTCTTCTTCCTTAAGTTCCATGTAGGCTCGGGCAGCACCGATGTAGGCAGCAATCAGCTTTTCCTTATCTTCCTGACCGTAGGCCTTGATGAAGTTGTGATATTCAGTAGCAGCGATATCCCACTTCTTAGCATTGCCGTAAGCCATCGGGATGCTGAATGCAGCGTCGAGGGCGTAGGAGCTCTTCGGATAGTCGCGGACGAGGTCCTTGTTACAACGGATTGCTTCGTCGGTCATCTTGGCTTCATCGTAGCTCAAGCAGGCGCTGTAGAGGTAGCCCGGAGTACGTTCATCCTTCGGATAACGCTTGTAAGCAAGTTCGTAAGTCACAGCAGCAGACTTCTTGTCGGCGATGGTGTCGTAGACCTGGGCTGCAGAACCGATAGCCATGAATGCCATGGAATCCTGCGGGAAGTTGTTCGTGATGAACAAGTAGGTCTGGGCAGCTTCGCGGTATTCCTGTTCGTAGTAAGCCTTGTCGCTCTTCTTGGCGTTAGCAGCCTTCTTGTGAGCGTCACCAGCACGGACGATACCCTTGATGGTGAGAGAAGACTTAGCATACTGCTTGGGGAGAATCATGAAGGTTTCGGCAGCCTTGGTGTACTGCTGATCCTTTTCATAAGCGGCACCGGCTTCGAACACAGCCTTGTCAGCAATGTCGATGAGCGGGTAGCGCTTCACGAGAGCGAGGTAAGCTTCAGCACCCTTCTGATACTGACCGGCCTTAACGGACTGTTCAGCCATCTGGAAGAGCACGTAAGCGATAGCCTTTTCAATTTCCTTGGCCATGGAGTCATTACGAGTTTCCTTGACCTGAGTATACTGCTTGTACAGCCATTCGAATTCGGTGAGGGATTCGTCATACTGACCAGATTCCAAGAGAGACTGGGCAAGCATACGGCTGATGAGCAAAATGTACTGATGCTTCGGGAAGTCCTGCTTCAGCTTGCGGAGCACGCCCACAGCAACCTTGAACTGCTTAGCATCGTAATGAACGATAGCGGCGTTGTATGCAAGTTCTGCAGCTTCCTTGTTCTGACCGTACTTGGCCATGTACTTGTTAACTTGTTCGAAGTAAGCCTTAGTTTCTTCGGACTTGTAAGCCTTGACAGCGTCATCGCCATACTTTTTCTTCTTGGCGTTTTCGCGAGACTGGTCCATCATGAGCACGGCGTTATATGCAGCTTCTTCCTTCTTCAGGAGAGCTTCGGAGCCCATCGGGCGACGGCCGTAGCGAGTGGTGTCGGTATCGACGATCCAGTTGAACATCTTGGCAGCGTTAGCATACTGGCCCATTTCCTGGTACACGAGAGCGAGGTTGATGTGAACCTTGTATTCGTCCCAGGTCGGTTCCTTGGCATAGCGCTTCAGGAATGCTTCGTAAGCCTTGATAGCTTCGGCATACTGCTTCTTACCGGCTTCCAAGTCACCTTCCTTGGTGAGCTTGGCTGCGCGAGCGTGGTGATACTGCGGAATGTCGAGCATAGCGCCACGGATAGCAGTTTCAGCGTTCTTCACAGATTCCGGATACTTCTGGTTCTTCTTGTACCAAGAAGAACTACGGTCATAACGCTTCACCACAGTGTAGCGGTGCTGCTGGGCTTCTTCGAACTTCTGCTGGACGATGAGGATTTCGATCATCGCAATGTCAGCCAGCGGTGCGTCGATGTAGTCCGGGTTGATAGACATCAAGCGCTTGAAGGACTGCACGGCTTCTTCGTTACGGTCGTGGTCCTTGTTCTTCATACCGATACGATAGTACACAGAATCCTTGAACGGAACCTTCTTGTCCTTCAAGAAAGCTTCAGCTTCGGCAACACCACCACCTTCGAGGTCGGAGAAGGAGGCTGCCATGAAGTCCATAGCTTCTGCGCGCAAGTCTGCAGGATATTTACCCTTGTCAGCACCGATGATGTATTCGTAGTACTTGACAGCAGCAGTTTCGTATTCAGCAATGTTATAGTAAGATTCAGCCAAGTGGTACATGGCGAGTGCGGCTTCCTTACCCGTGAGGGATTCGAAACCGGTCACCTTCTTGTACGCCTTGATAGCGTCGCGGAACTTACGGTTCATGAAGTGGTATTCCGCAATACGGAGCCAAGCCTTCGGAACGAGACCGTTGTCCGGGAAGTTTTCGACGAGGCGCATACGGAGCTTGTATGCCTTGTCGTCTTCACCGCTAGCTTCCTGCACGGCGGCAGCCTGGTAGATCACGGTCGGAGTCTTGTCTTCCTTCGGGTACTTGTCGATGTATTCGAGGAAGTAGCCGAGAGACTTCTGGTGGTCTGCCTTCGGGAGCTGGTCGATGTTGGCGCACTTTGCCGGCTTGTTATCGCGGTCGGCGCACCATGCTACATCTTCTTCGTACTGGGCGTTCTTATCGAGGAAGTGCTTTTCTTCGAGCTGGAACTGGTAATGACCCAACTGCTGGAGAGCAGAGGCGCAACGCTTGTTCTGCTTACCCTTACAGTTATTTACCTGCTTTTCCCACTGACGAATGGCATCTTCCATGCCCTTTTCATCGAGGCCGCCGGAACGGCAAGCCTGTTCGGCCTGGTTCTTGAGAACCTTGTAGGAACCTGCGCACTGGGTCTTTTCCGGTCCCTTCGGCATGGCCTTACACTTGGCCGCCAATTTCTTGGCTTCATTGACTTTGTCTTTACAAGGATCTGACGCTGCAAAGGAGGAGCCTACGAGCGAGCAGACGATTGCACCAACAAGCAAAAATTTTTTCATTTTTCTCTTTCCACCTATTAAGATAAAAAAGGGGAAGACCTGGTTTCAAAAAGCCAGGTCTAACTTCATTCTTTGTTTATTCCAATTCGTCTAAGTCGTCATCCAAGCTTTCAAGTTCCTGAGCGGCTTCGGAGCTTGCAGCGCCCTGACCCATCTTGGTCTTGACGGTTGCCAAGGTAAAGCCTGCGTCATCCAAAATACGCTTGCGGTTGGATTCGAATCGGTCACTCTGGATAGCCTTCTGAGTGAAGGCGGCGTAATCTTCGATAGCGGCGTTAGCCTTGTCGAAGCTCGGCTGCAAGGCTTCGCGCTTGCTCTGCACACGCGGAGTCGGGAGCTGACGAGCGAGGTCGAGAGCCTTCACCTGCACGGAGTCGAATTCGTCCTGCATGGCGTCGAAGGCCTGACGGGCACTGTCGCGAGCGGCAACAGTCACAACCGGCTGTTCGGTACGCTTTTCAGCCTGTTCCAGAGACTTGACAGCGTTGTTGTAGTCCTTCTTGATGAAGTAGCAGTAACCCTGAACGAGGTATGCTTCAGACACGAGGAAGGATTCAGGCATATTCTTAATGATCCACTGTGCCGGCTTGATAGCTTCATCAGGCTTGTTCACCTTGAGGAAGGACCAAGCGATACCGAGCATAGCTTCGTCGTACACCGGAGAACCGGGCTGGACCTGGCCATACATCTGGGCAGCAGCCGGAATGTCGGCCTTTTCGCCAGAGAAGTAAATGTGGCCGAGCTTCACCTTAGCAGCGTCCTGCAAGTCACGTTCAGACTGGTTGGACACCGGCTGTTCGGTAATGTCGCGGAAGCAGTTTTCAGCTTCGTCGAACTTGCCGAGACGGCTGTAAGCAATACCCATGGTATAGCGGGCGTAGAAGTAGTTGGCGTTACCCGGAAGGATGGCGGCGAGCAGGTCGACAGCTTCCTGATAGAGGCCCTGTTCGAACTTGATCTGGCCGGCAACGTAGTCAGCGTCAGCCTTCACGTCGCTTTCACCGAACTTCTGAGCAATGTTCTGGTACTTGGCCATAGCGTCGATGTACTTGCCTTCCTTATAGTCGATGTTCATCAACTGGAAGTGATACTTGGCGCGCTGGTCACTCTGCGGATAGCGCTTGATAGCGTCTTCGTACACAGACTTAGCAGCCTTGTGCATGCGGAGGTTTTCGAAAGACTTTGCCTTATAGAAGGCGGCCTGGTCCACAAGGTGGAATGCCGGGTACTTGGTCTGAACCTTACCGAAGGCGTATGCAGCTTCCAAGAACTGACGGTTCAAGTAGAGACGCATAGCGGCGCGGTAGTCGTTTTCAGGTTCGATCTTCAAACGACGATAACGTTCTTCACCGATCTTTTCTTCACGAGTGTCACCGAAGCGGCTGGTGAGCTTGACAGCCCAGATGAAGCCACGGTTCTTCTTAGCGTAAAGGTCATCGTGAGACATTTCGAGGTCGAGAGCGAGGTAACGGAAGATGCTCACGTCCTTGACGTTAACCGTAGCGCCGGCAACCGGGTAACCTTCCTTCGTGAAGCGAAGGCGAACACCAAGGTGCGGAGAGAGGTAGTAGGTCAAAGTGAAGCTCATTTCCGGATTCAGACCGTCGCCACCTTCGGTGTCGGAATGGAACACGTCGATGAGAGAAAGTTCTGCCTTAGCTTCGATCACGCGGTTGAAACCACGCCAGAAGAGGGAGAAGTTCAAGTTAGACGGAATGTTGTAAGCATCGTCGCGGTCACCGCCAAAGAAGCCCGGGGCAACGAAGCCACCGTCATCTTCCATGCTAACGCCCGGCTGAGCGATGTTCTGGAGGGCAACGCCCACCAAGAGGTAACCGAACTTAGAAGAGTTGAGCGGGTTCCAGCTCAAGCCCACGTCGGAACCGACCGTCACCTGCTTCACATCGTCGAACTGGTTGATGTAGAGCACGGACACGTCGATACCCAAGGCGATGCAATGCATGAGCCTGTAGGCATAACCGAGCAAGAAGGCGTATTCGCCGTAAGACTTACCACCGTCAATGGAAGCACCGTTTTCGAAGAACGAGAAACCGAGAGTGTGCTTGTAATCCATCGGGAAAGTCAAGCTAACGTATTCCTGGCTAGCTTCACCACTAATAGAGCTAAAGAACGCGGCGCTGAATTCCAACTGGTCAGTTTCAGAAATTCCTGCGGGGTTCACATACATGGCAGTATTGCCACCAAATTCTGCAAACCAGTCATTCTGCTGATACTTATGCGGAGAATAAGTGGCTTCTGCAAACAAGGAAGTGCTGGCTACCGTGAGTCCAAGGACTGCTGTTTTAATAACACTAGTACGCATCACTTACTCCTTTACTTGATATCCGTACGGATAAACTCGATACGACGGTTCTGGGCACGACCTTCAGGGGTCTTGTTCGTGGCAACCGGTTCGGTGTCACCCTTACCGCTCGTAACGATGCGGCTTTCATTGATGCCCTTTTCCACGAGGAAGTTCTTCACGGAAGCGGCGCGGTCTGCAGAGAGCTGCATATTCGTTTCTTTTCTACCGACGTTGTCAGTGTGACCGACAATTTCGAAGGTTGCTTCCTGGAAGGTTTCCATAATGTCTACCACCTTCATGAGGGAGATGTAGGAATCCTGAGTAATCGTAGCCTTACCGGATTCGAAGTTCACACCTTCCAGCACGAAGACTTTCTTAGGCGGCTGCGGGACTTCGTCCGGGCAACCATCTTCATCCTTATAGCTGTTCAGAGTTTCTGCCTGTTCCGGGCAGAGGTCAACGCCCTTACAAATGTGGGCGAACTGGGAAAGCATACCCTTAGCTTCAACCCACGGATCGCAAAGACCATCGCGGTCGTTGTCGGCATCCGGGCAACCATCATCATCCTGGTAACCGTCGAAGTCTTCAGCTTCTTCGGGGCAGTTGTCGAGGCCGGTGCAGACGCTTGCGTACTTGTCGGAAACGCCTTCTTCAGAAACCCACGGATCGCAAAGGCCATCGCCATCGGTATCCGGATTACGAGTTTCTTCGACCACTTCTTCTTCCTTCACCAGTTCGGCGGCAGTCAGACCGATGTCTGCCTTACCCTTACCGCGCTTGAGCATCGGCGAGGTGGACTGGCAGTAGAAGTTCGGCTGCGACAGCGAAGGATTGATGAACTTCGGGTCGAGCGACACGTTCGTGCGGTTCACCTTGATGAACTGGTTGAACGGGTAGTAGTTCTTGTAGATGTTGTTGTATTCCACCTTCGTCTGACCGGCAGCCGGATCAGCAAACACACCGTAGTAGTGGTTTTCCATGAAGATGTTGTTACGTGCGGTCACGTTGGTCGGTCCCTTCAATGCAAGGCCAGAGTAGCCGTTGCGGAGGACGACGTTGTGTTCGATAAAGGCGTCGAGGGACTTAGCACCCCAGGCGAGAATACCGGACCAGCGGTTGCCGTACACCACGTTGTTGCGGAGATGCGGGAGCGAGATAAACGCACCGATACCGGTGGCGTGGTTATCAAGCACGTAGCAATGGTGAATGTAAGGGGCTGCGTTTTCGCAAAGGATACCTTCAAGACCGTTCTTCACAGTGAAGTGCGACATTTCGGCGCCCGAAGTACCCATGACGGTCGGACCTCTGCGGCCACCATCAATGATGGTAGTATGGGGATCCTCGCCCTTAAGTACAACACCCATGATCAAGGTGATGTTTTCGTTATAAGTTCCGCGTTTGACAAGGATGGTATCCCCGGCGTCCGCATTACCGAGTGCGTCTGCAATTTTCTGATAGTCGCCAGGAACATTGATATTCTTTGCCATGGCGGTTCCAGAAAGAAGCATCGCCCCGGCCGTGATTAAGACCAGTTTCTTTAGGGTCATACTGCTACGTTTCTCCAATCATAGAACACTTTGAAATTAAAACCTATACATCTGCCAAAAAGGCAAATGCAAAATTCAAGTGGGAATATACCTCTAAAAACGGCATTAGTCAAACGCTTTTCGCAAAAAATGCCAAAATAATTGAGAAAATGTCGATTAAATCGGTTCATCGAGGTATTACTCGCCCATTCGAGGTCAATCGGCGGATGCCGGTTCGGCCTTTTCCTCTTCCTTTTTCGCGCCTTGGATAGACACGCGAATTTCTTGGCAGGTCTTTTTGATATCCTGCAGAACCTTGCGGGCACGGGTGCCAGCAGACTTGTTACCGCGCTCGAACTTTTCGTACTCGCGCTTGAAGTTCTCGACTTCCAGTTCAAGATCGTTCACTAAGCTCATAAGCAAACTCCATATAAAGATATGCAGTATGGAAAATAAATTAAAGTTATTCCTAAAATTTAGCCGTTTTGTAAAAAAATCTTCAAAAAAGGCCAAAAATTGCCTATTTTGCCAAAATTTAACACGATTTTAGCCCTTGACAAGGGTCCAAAGGTACCCGAGAGAGGCTCTTCCCCGCTCTCCGACCTCCTCGGAAAAGTCATTTACGAACATCCTAATGTGCGCTTCCATGACATTTGGGTCGTCAATTTGAGCCAATTTATCGATAAATGGGGTCACCAAATTTTCGCGTTTACGGGCAATATTCAGACTTTTTCGGATTTCGTCTTCAATCTGGAAAATGGTGTTGACACCAAGGGATTTCCTTGCTACAGCGATTCCAAGCGGGATCGGCGTACCCGTATTTTCTTCCCAGAAAGCGCCTAAATCCTGCAGCAAATAGAGGCCATCACGCTTCCAGGTAAAGCGATGCTCGTGTATGACAACGCCTTGAACAGCCTCTTTGGAGCGCAAGGAACGGTAAACCTGGTCAAACAGGGCATATTCGATTTTCTGCTCGGTTTGGCCCGTCTTTTTATGCCAAAACTTGAATAAAAGGGCCGCAGTCGTGTCTGCACCGGGCAAAACGACCGGTTTTTCGGGGCAAAAAGCGTTGCCTACAGAAGAAAGAAGCAACGGACCACAACCATACCCGATAGCACCTCCACAGCTAAGACAGGCGTATTCCGCCTCAATTTTGGGGTATACCTGGGCACTCACCTTGGCCACATCGAGTTCACCGCGGCGCACCATTTCGTTGAGTGTTTGCACGTCGGCAAAGTGGACTTCCCATTCAAAAGGGGAATTTTCAAGCCCCTGGACAAGAGCTTCGTAAATGTAGGTATCGTTAGGGCAGGTAGAAATTCCGAGTTTAAGACGCATGAAATCACCCAAAAATCGTTTTGCGGAGAGCGACGAGGGCTTCTTGGAATTTCCAGGAAGCGCGATCGCGCGTGGTTGCCATGTTACTCACGGCGCGAATTTCGAAAACAGGCATATTGTGGGCCATACAGGCCGCAATTCCGGCCGCCCCTTCCATGTTCTCGATATCGGCATTGAACGTCTTGGAACGCATCTGGGCGAGATTTTCTGTGCCCGTGCAGCAATTCACCGTGAGGCCTACGGCAGATTTTAGCTTTTGCACATGGGCAGGAGCGTGTTCTACGGCAGACGCGCGAACGGAGCTTGGAAACGGGAAAAAAGAGCCGTCCTTTTCTTGGTAGCCCATATCCCCCACGCTTTCGGAATCGACTCGGACGACGTCGAGGACATTGATTCCGCGGCCAGGATAAGCACCACAGACCCCGAGAATATACACTGCCGTAAAATGAATCCCTTGCTGTTTGGCAGAGCCAATCAAATACGTCAGATTCGTCGAGAAACTTAAGATACCCATCCCGAGAACGCAAGCGTAGCCTCGGTTCTCCGAGAGTTCAATTAATTTATCTAAAGTGATACTATCGGCAGTGTCGGCATATTCCGGGAAACAAGAAGCAAATTCCATTGGCGTTGCAAACGCAAACAAATTATTCTTGTCGGGGAAAAGCACGGCTTACTCCAGTTTTTCTACCGCATCGACTATAGCCGCTTCTAGTTCAGCAACGCGTTCAACCTTGATGTTGCAAGGGCGTTCCACCTCGCAGCGGGCAGAGGCAACCGCCGTCGCCTTGATAAGACATTGTTCAAAATCAAGGCCCATGGTATCGGCATAAAGCCAGCCTGCAAAGAACGAATCTCCGGCGCCTATACGGTTGTTAACCTGCACAGTAGGCGGCAAGAGCTGCACTCCCTGGAATTTCTTTTCGACCAAGCGGAATGCGCGAACCGGAGCGTCTTCGTCGGTGACAACAAGAGCCTTAATCGGCAAGCGTTCAAGGACTGCCGTGGCAGTCATTTTCCAGAACTGCGGGCTCGACATGACCTGCGGAATTCCCAAGCGAGAAAGGAGCTTGCAGTATTCCTTGATATTGATTTTCAGGAGTTCTACGCCCTTCTCGAGCCAGGAATCAATGCCTTCGATAGCATCGACATAAATCTTTTTACCGGCAAAGTCAAGCGCGTTCAGCTGTTCAATGTTAAAGCCCTGCGGGAAGGTGCCGCACAAGGCGACTCTTTGCGTAGAGCTCCAGTAGTCATTAATGGTCTGCAGGAAATCGTCGTTTTCGATTTCAGAAAGAATCGGAGACGGTTCAATGAGTTCGGTCGAATTGCCTTCGCTCACGATAGTCGTGCAAATGCGGGTCGGTTCCTTAATCCAAACGGGCGCCTGCTGGATACCGTATGCAGAAATTTCATCGAAGATTTTGGGACCATGTTCCGAGCCCAAGAAGTGCATCAGGAGCGGCGTTCCACCCAAGAGGTGAAGTACGAGCCCGCAGTTGATGCCCTTGCCCGAAGCATACTCTTCGATCTTTCCGATACGGTGAACCTCGCCCGGCGTAAACTTGTCCAGGAAGAACAAGCGTTGCCAAGCGGGATTGAGCCCGAGAATAAGGATTTCCTGCGACATGATAGCCTAGAAATTGACCTTGAAGAACTTGCGCTTGCCCACCTGGATAACCAGCTGGTCTGCGCCCTTGATTTCAATCTGGGACTGCGGATCGGCGAGCTTTTCGCCGGCAATCTTCACGCCGCCGTTCTGGACCATGCGACGAGCTTCGCCCTTGGAGGCGAATGCCTTGATTTCAACGAGCAGGTCCAGGGCACCGTAGGTGCCGGCCGCTACGCTGCATTCGGCTGCATCGCTCGGAATGGCATTACCGCTGTGAATTTCGCGTTCCTTGGCAGCGGCGGCCTCGGCGGCGTCTGCGCCGTAGTACTGCGTCACGATATCGATAGCGAGGCGGTGCTTGGCATCGTTGGGGTTCATCTTGCCTGCGGCAATGTCGGCCATCATCTGCTTGATTTCTTCGAGCGGAATGTTGGTCAGAAGTTCGAACCAGTTTTCGACGATGCTGTCGGCGAGGCTGTAAATCTTGTGGTACATCACGTCGGCCGGTTCATTCAGGCCCACGTAGTTACCGATGGACTTGGACATCTTGACCTTGCCGTCGGTACCCAGAAGAATCGGCATGAAGAGACCGATCTGCGGTTCCATGCCTTCGAAAAGCTGCAAGTCACGACCGCGAAGCACGTTGAACTTCTGGTCGGTACCGCCGAGTTCCACGTCACTATTGATGGCGACAGAATCGTAACCCTGCATCATGGGGTACATGAATTCGTGCAGGCTAATCGGAGTATTTGCGGCATAGCGGTTGTGGAAGTCTTCGCGTTCAAGCATCTGGGCCACGGTAAACTGGCCCATGAGTTCGGTCACCTTGCTGAACGGGAGTTTGGAGAACCATTCACCGTTGTAGTGGATTTCCACCTGGTCGCGGCGAACCACCTTGAAGAACTGTTCCTGGTATTCCTTTGCGTTTTCGAGAACCTGTTCATGGCTGAGGCGCGGACGGGCCTTGTTACGACCGCTCGGGTCACCAATCTGAGCCGTGTAGTCACCCACGATAAGCACGACGGTATGACCCAGGTCCTGGAACTGACGGAGCTTGCGCATCACGACAGTATGACCAAAGTGCACATCCGGGGCAGTCGGGTCCACACCCATCTTGACACGGAGAGGAACACCGGTATCATAAGACTTCTGGAGTTTCTTTTCAAGTTCATCTTGCGGCACAACATCAATTACACCGCGCATCAAGATTTCAAGCTGTTCTTTAACAGGACGGAATTGCATTTTATTTCCTTTTGTTTTACAAAAAACAAATATAGAAAAACATATTTCTATCTTTCTTCCCATTTTAAAGGAGAACTCTATGAAAAAGCTATTTGCACTAATCGCCTTTGCTGCCACCCTCTCTTTTGCCGTATCGGCCCCTTTCACACACGACGGTTTCTTTTTCAGCGTCACATCTGGCCTTGGTTACGGAACATTCAATGACGACATTGATGATGGGTTTGCCCAAATTGAATCCAACGGTCTTCAAGCAGAAGCTTCTATCAAGATCGGCGGAGCCATTGTTAATGGGCTTATCATTCATGCAACATTTGCCATGAACCAGCTCTATTCTGATTTGGAAGCCACCAGCAAGACCGGCAGAGATGACCGCTTGTCGCACGATGGTTTCGACATTCTTTTTATGGGTGGTGGCGCAACATTCTATATTCCGGGCGGAAGCAACGTATTCCTCGGCGCATCGGCCGGTGTCACCACTTACAGCGTAACCATCGGAAACCAATCCGCCGATTTTCTGAATCTTGATTCCGGTTTTGGAGTCATCGCAACAATCGGTAAAGAATGGTGGATTCACGAAGAACTTGGCCTCGGCATCGCATTCTCGTACACCTACACCTCGGCAGAAGGCGAATACAGGGGCGAAAAGAACGAAGCGAGCACCAACATGTTCTCGCTTAGCGCCACGTTCACCTTCAACTAATTACACATAAGCCTTTCAAGGAGAACGAAATGAAAAAGCTCTTCATGTTGACAGCCCTTGCGGCATCCCTTTCTTTCGCTACATCGGAACCGCATGCCCACGACGGGGGCTTCTTGAGCATAGCCATGGGTATGGGCTACCAATCCATTGACTTTGTTGTTGAGGAGTGGCAAGAAGAAACCGACAACAAGGCAGGACTTGCAACCGATATTGATGTAAAACTTGGTGGAAATGTTTCCTACAACACCCTTTTGCACCTAACACTCGCCGGTACAACAAAAACGGGAACCACCGACTATGATCGTGAATACGAAGACATTCGAGTCAACATGTCTCTTTTAGGCTTGGGTGTCACACATTATTTTGAAAACAATATTTTCATCACAGGTTCATGCGGCATCAGTCAATTCCATGCCAATAGTGACGTAGCAGTATTCTCCGCGGTCGTCAAAAACAGAGCAACTAAGGACATCAACACCGGATTCGGCTTTCAAGTGGGCGGAGGAAAGGAATGGTGGGTCAGCGACAACTGGGGTATCGGAGCATCGGCAGCCCTTCTATACGGTTTCGCTTCCAACCTTAAAGATACAAAGGAATCATCCCTAGGTATAACACTAAGGTTTTCTGCCACCTACAACTAATTCCGTTATAGCAGGCAGCACTTAGCGAAGCTGCATTATTTCCCGAAACCAGCGAGGTCTATACCGAGCTGGTTTATTTTGTATGTAAGAATGCGCGGTGTCGTAGAAAGGCTGCGGGCAGCAGCGGCGATTTTTCCGCGGCTACTCTTGAGGGCATCGCAAATGATATCTTTTTCGTAGGCTTCGACCATGCGCTTGAGGTTTCCGTTTACGGGTGTTCCGCTGGTTTCGGCGGTTTGGAGCGTGGTCGGGAAATGGTGCGGGTAAATGACGTCTTCGTCAGCCACAAGGATGGCGCGCTCGATTCCGTTTTCGAGTTCACGCACATTTCCGGGCCACGGGTAGCTCATGAGCATGTTGATGGTCGTACGCGCGAGACGGCGCACGTTCTTGCCCACGATGCGGCAGTAATGTTCGACGAAGTGGTCCGCCAGGAGCACGATGTCGGTTTTGCGGTTGCGAAGCGGCGGCACATAAACAGGGAAAATATGCAGCTGGTAGTATAGGTCTTCGCGGAAGGTTCCTTCTTCGACCATCTGCTGCAAGTTCTTGGTGGTGGCCGCAATCACGCGCACGTTTACCTTCTTTGAAATGCGGGCGCCAATACGTTCGACTTCGCCGTTCTGAAGCAAGCGCAAAAGCTTTACCTGAAGGTTCGGCGAAAGTTCGCCCACTTCGTCGAGGAAGAGCGTGCCGCCTTCGGCCTGTTCTACGCGGCCAGGCGTCTCGGAAATGACACCCACCAAGGCGCCACGTTCGCTACCGAAGAGTTCGCGGTCTAAAACGGATTCCGGCATCGAGGCGCAATGGACGCGGACGAACGGGCCCATGTTGCGGTCAGAACGGTAATGAATGGCTTCGGCCACGAGCCCCTTGCCCGTACCGACCTCGCCCACAATCAACGCGGGCAGGGGGCTGCGGGACACCTGGTCAATCTGCGCATACACGCGCTGCATTTCGCTAGAGCGACCGATGATATTGTCCGGATGAAAACGGTCCTTGAGCTCCAAGGTCAATCGTTCATTTTCGGCCTTCAAGAGTTCATTTTCTTCGCGGGCTTCACGACGGAGCTTCACTGCCGCCGCAAGCATCTGCGCAATAATTTCAAGCAGGCGAAGCTTTTCAGGAAGTTCTTCTTCGACCGGATTCTGGACGTCGGCACTGAAGGCGCCAATCACCTGGTGTTCCATAATCACGGGCACGCAAAGGAAGGCCTTGTCTTCGGTCTTACCGCGCCCCGTACGGTCCAAGAAATCCGGGTCTTTAGCCACCGAGGGAATGATAATCGGCTTACCGGTTTCCACGACGCGGCCGGTAATACCTTCGCCCACCTTATAGCGGCCCTTGCGCGCCTGGCGGCTCGAAAGGCCTTCTGCAATTTCAATGGAGATTTCGCCCGTGTGGCGGTTATACAAGGTGAGGGTTGCATGTTCCACACCCATCGTAGATTCCACCACCTCCAAAATCGGATGCGCGACGCTTTCGAAATCAAGCGTCTGGTTCAGAATGGAGCTGATTTTATAGAGCAGTTCCAGTTCCTGGATTTTGGATTGTGAGGTAGGCAAGATTATCTCCTAAAAAATCCGGAAGACCGTATTCAACGCAAAAGCCAAACAGGCATCATATTCCGTTATGGCATAGTTTACCGGGTAAAATTCCAATCCGAAAACATTGCTCTTGGTACGCCAAGCAAAGCCCAAACTTGAGCGGAACATAAAGGACTCGCGGTAATAATCCCCTTCGTCATATTCATATTGGTAAGCATCGAAGCGATTTCCTTCTTCATCAAAGGCGTCAGTCCTTACAACACCATCTATACCGGCATACGATCCATCTTGAAAATCAACCAGGAACATGAAGTTCGTGACAATGGTGAAGCCTCCCCAGATAGGGTAATTAAAGTTGACAAGAACCCCTTCGGAAAGTTCTTTGAACTCATATTCCATGCAATCTTCGCATTCCGAAGCCGATGTTCCGAATTCGGCCACAACACCAACACCGATGAAAGACGTTACCGGTTTCACAACCGAAAGCGACAAGCCTGTCATCGTTGTCGAGACATCGTTCCAGCCCCCAATGAAAGGCCCTACCTTGACGTCAATCGTTTTCCAAGAAATGCCGGACGCCGAAGCATACGACATCAAGACGAACAAAAAAACAAATCCTAACCGTTTTAGCATGTCACCAATATAACATTTTGTTTGATATAAAAAAGGAGTCCCCCGACCAAGTCGGGGAAGACTCCTTAATCAAAGGTTGCCGCTTTTTACTTCAGTGCTTCCTGCACGAGAGCGGAGGCGCGCTTGGCGTCGAAACGGCCCTTAACCTTCGGGGAAAGTTCCTTCATGATCTTGCCCATGTCTTTCGGGCTAGAAGCACCCGTCGCGGCCTTGATTTCTGCAATGAGGGCCTTGACTTCGTCTTCGGTCATTTCGGCGGGCATGTACTTGCGGTACAGGGCAATGATTGCTTCTTCTGCCGGAATCTTGTCCATGAAGCCACCCTTCGTGAGGATGTCGATGGCTTCCTGCTTCTGCTTGACGCTACGGGCAAGAACGTCGACGCACATTTCGTCAGTGATCGTTTCTTCGATCTGGGCCGGAGTGGCACCATTCTTCATGGCTTCGTTCTTGATGTCGGAATGGAGGGTACGGAGCGTTCCGAGAGTTTCGGAATCGTGCGCCTTCATGGCGGCCTTGATATCATCCTTAATCTTAGTCAGCAATGCACTGCTCATGGTTTTACCCTTTGCGGACACATCCGCGGTTAAAATTCTCTAGAAACACGCAACGAGCCACCGGTCATAGACCGACGACTCATTACAAAAATCGATGCCTTAATGGCGACTGCCAATTTGACCCGGAAACCGGGAGCAAATTAGTAGAGGCGCTTACGGTTCTGGTCAGCGATTTCCTTCAAGCGCTTGCGACGGGCAGCCGTTTCGATGCGCTTCTTTTCTTCAGAAGGCTTTTCGAAGCGCTGACGCTTCTTGACATCGGAAATGATGCCATTCTTTTCGCAGGACTTGGTGAAACGCTTGAGAGCGCGTTCAAAAGGTTCGTTGGACTTAACAATTACGCCGATCACGATTATCCTTT
This sequence comes from uncultured Fibrobacter sp., assembly GCF_900316465.1. Taxonomy (NCBI): domain Bacteria; kingdom Pseudomonadati; phylum Fibrobacterota; class Fibrobacteria; order Fibrobacterales; family Fibrobacteraceae; genus Fibrobacter; species uncultured Fibrobacter sp. The sequence continues at coordinate 207,078 of NZ_ONDD01000001.1, forward strand.
GGTTAAATTAGAAATTCGTTTTTGGATAGCCAAATATATTTAATTGCCTGAATTTCGTCAAGGGTATAATAAAAAGCCTGTTTTACCGCCTTTTTTGAATAAATTTTACAATTTAACTTGCGGTTTATCAAAGACTTATGTATATTTTTGTTATAAAAGACCGTTTTGTTGTCTTATTTTCTAAAAATTGGAGAATTGGATGAAAAAATCAATCTTGTCTCTGAGCGCCATTGCCCTCGCAAGCTCTTTGCTTGTCGCCTGCAATGAAGATGAAGAACTCGTCCCGAAGATGGATCCGGCAAAACCCACCGCAGAGGCTCCTGCCGACCAGCCGGCCGGTCAGGCAACTGAACAGGCTGCCGAACAGCCGAAGGCCGACGAACCGGAACTCGTGCCCATCCAGTCCCTTTCCGGAAACGCTGACTCCAAGGACGCCGCGGTCGAAGATGCCCCGAAATCGTTCGTTCCTGCAGCAGCTGGTAGCATCCAGCCGCTTTCCAAGGGTGAATATGTAGTCCAGGTGAGCATTCAGTCCTCCAAGAGAGCTGCCGACGGCATCGTGAAGAAACTCGCCGAAAACAACGTGAAGGCATACATTGCCGAAGTTGAAAACCCGGGCGAACTCGAAGGAACCTACTACCGCATTCGCGTGGGCTACTTTGAATCGAGCGCCAACGCCCAGGAATACGGCAAACAAGTCCTTACCCCGCTCAACTTTGCTTGGTGGGTAGACAAGAGCAAGAACGACGACGTGGGTAACCCCGGCGGCGACGAATACTATTCGAACAACTCTTATTCCAATTCTAATACTTATAATGAACCGGCCCAGGCACCCGAGCCCGAACCCGCTCCTGCACCGGAACCGGCCCCCGCACCCGAGCCTGAACCGGCACCTGCTCCGGCTCCCGCACCTGAACCCGAACCGGCTCCTGCGCCTGCTCCGGCCCCAGCCCCGGCACCTGAGCCTGAACCTGAACCGGCTCCCGCTCCGGCACCTGAACCCGCACCGGAACCCGCTCCGGCAGCACCTGCAGCCTCCGACAACTTCGACGACTGGGAATAAGTCTCGAAAATGTGAATATCAAAAAAAACTCCGCTTTTGCGGAGTTTTTTTCGTTTAAACCTTTCGGTTCTTTCGTGCGCCTCAGGATGACGCGGAGCCAGCCCTGAGTTTGTCGAACGGGCATCACTTCTGCAAGTTGAGGCTTGCGTTGGCAGCGCCGTAAAGGCTGATGCTGTAATCCTTGATGACGTACACCGGGATCTTGTTCAATAGCGGGCGGATGTTCGGGTTGTAGTTCTTTTCGAAATACTTCATGAACAAGTTGTCGCGTTCGAGCCAGCGGAGGTCCTTCTGCACGGTACCGCCAGCCAGGTAGAAACCGCCCAGCGGGAGGAACAGCGTTGCGGCATCGCTTGCAAAGCGGGCAAGCATCTTCACGAACAGGCGCATCATTTCGGCTGCGACCGGATCGGTGTCGCTTGCGCGGCTGATGTACTTCGGGCGGTCATTCGGTTCGGTTTCTTCAATCTTCTTGAAGGCTTCGTTATCGGGAACGCCGCGGGTTTCCTTCCACCATTCGTACATGTTGCGAAGGCCCATGCCAGAAACGAGCGGTTCAACACCGGGCACGGTACCAATCTTCTTTTCCATATAATCGTGGAATTCCTGGGAATCCTTGTCGAACGGAGCAAACGTGGAGTGGCCACCTTCGGAGCATGCCGGAATGTACTTTTGACCGTCGAATGCGAGGAAACCTACACCCATGCCGGTACCCGGGCCAATTACAGCCTTCGTGGTCTTCTGCGGAGCGGGGGTACTGCCATCGGTATGCACAAGCTTGTGGATCTGGGCCGGATCATCGACATCGAGAGTCGGAATGCCGTAGCTAATAGCCATGAAGTCGTTAATGACGAGCGTCGGAATTCCGGTAGCAGAAGTCAGAGCATCGCCATCGACACTCCAGGGGAGGTTCGTCATGACGCACTTGTTGTTTGCCACAGGGCCAGCTGCACTGATGCAAATGTGGGAGGGCTTAAGGTCTGCACGACTTTCGACTGCAATTTTGAGCGTTTCACGAATCGGGGCGTCCAGGCCATCGATATCCTTGGACGGGCAATCGGTTTCAAGGATCAGAGTGAACTTGCCATCTTTGTAGCCCACCAGGCCAAGGTTCGTGTTAGTACCACCAATATCGCCCGCCAGAACGAGACGATCAAACTTTGCATCGGGATTAAGCCATTTGATTTGCATAAAAAACTCCAGTTTTATTCATACCGGTAAATAATAACTAATTACTCTCCGAGATATTCAACTGCAAAGATCAGAGTTGAACCGCCAGGGATAGGTCCTGCACCGCGAGCACCGTAACCGAGTCCGGGCGGAACCACCAAAATCCTCTTTTCGCCGGGGAGCATGCCCTGCACGCCGAGTTCCCAGCCGCGAATTACGCGACCTGCACCCAGCGTAAAGCCAAAGACCTGACCGCGATCACGAGAGCTGTCAAACTTGTAGCCGTTGGTAAGCCAACCGGTGTAATGCACCTTTGCCACATTGCCCTTTTGGGCGGGATCGCCTTCGCCCTGTTTGATGACTGCATAACGCAGACCTTCGGGACCGTTTTCAAACGTAAGCGTCGAAGTGTCGGGGAAGAAATCCATGTTCGCGATAACGGCGTCGTCTACTTCGGAAGAGACGAGTTCCACGCGGTAAATCAAAGTTGAATTCGAAGGAATCATGGAGTAGGCCGTTGCGCCATAACCCATAGCCGGAGAGATGCGGAACCAGCGCACGCCGCCTTCGCGCATGCCTTCGAGACCGACTTCCCAGCCCTTGATCATTTTGCCAGCGCCCATCACGACCGAGAGCGGCTTGCCCATGTCTTTAGAAGAACCGAACTTACGGCCCGAAAGGAGCCAGCCGGTGTAATGCGTTTTGAGCACGGAGCCCACCATGGCGGGCTTGCCGGTGCCGACCTTTTCGTCGTAGACCTTGAGGCCCTTGGCGGCTTCACGCCACTTGAGGCCTTCCACATTCTTGGGGAATGCATCCGGTTCCATCGGCTTGTCGGCGCTGACGAGTTCTACGATAAAGAACAAGTCGGAATATTCAGGAACGCCTTCGAGAGAATTTTCGCCGTAACCCATCTGGTAGGGAACGTAAAGCTTGCGGACTTCGCCCGGCTTCATGCCGACAAGACCCTTTTCCCAGCCCGCAATGACAAGGCCCATGCCCAGCGTGAATTCAAGCGGTTCGCCGCCGGAATAAGATTCCGAGAACATCCTGAAACGAGTGTCGGACGGAAGCGGAGAGATGGAATCGATGTAGGTCGCAAGCGCCACCGGTTCTGCGACAGGGGCTTGAGCCACCGTATCGACCGCAGCTTTAGATTCCTTTTTGTTCTTGGATTTTTTCTTCTTGTTTTTGGCGGACTTGTCTACGAGCGCAGTCGTGTCAACTTTTGTCACGCCAGCAACCTGGTCGGAATTGTAGTCGTTTGCAAGTCTTAAAGAATCTGCGATGCGGAGTGAATCGGCCAGGCGAGCCTTTTCTGCCAAGATTCTTGCACTGTCTAAATACACATAGCTCTTGTAATGCACCCTGATGAGCTGACCTGCCTTAATGGGGTCTCCAGAGCCTTCCTTCACCGTTTCCACCTTGAAAGGAATGGCAAAACAGGCACTACACATCAGCAATACAAGAAAAAACTTCAATTTTAACATAAAATCTCCTGTCCCACAATTTAGAAAATGCTAGTTTTTGAGAGTAACGAATAATTCCAAATGGAATAAAATATGCTATCAGTCATTATTGTCATAGCGATTATCGTCTTGTCCGTGATACTTGCCGCCATAGGCGCGTACGTAATTATTCACAGTTCCGACGAAAAAGACGAACCCAAACGAGTCATTGACGTTTCGGGCCAGTACGCCGTTGTGGTACGCCCCGCCCGCGAATCGCTGACCGCTGTCAAACCTTCTGAGGCATCCTTGAGGTCTTGGCTTGACACCCAGAACCTGCCCCCCGAAAAGAAAGAAGAACTGATCGCCCAATGGAACGCCACCATGGAAGAAACCATTCGCACCATTGACGAAGGCGACAAGAACGGCACCGCCACTTACCGCATTGAACTTGGCCCCAAAGGCAAGCAATATGTGAAGTTCGTAAGCGACGAAAACTTTATTACCCGCGAGCAGATTCGCAACCATGCTGAAATTCTGCCGCCCTATGTACTCGGCTGCGATTGCAAGCTGTTGCCCAAGCAACCCTGGGAAAACCCCAGTAAGTCTGGTTGGAAGGCAGTTGTGCCCTCGCACGGCAGCCACTACGACGTCCCCGATTGGAGGCAACTTGCGTAAATCTCTACTTACAGCTCTCGTTTTTGCGCCCGCATTGTCTTTTGCGGCAGGCTCTGCCATTATCACGCTCGAAATGCCCGTTGGCGCCCGCCAGCTGGGTATGGGCGAAGCCGGCGCCGCCCTTGCCGACGACCCGACCGCCATGTACTACAACCCGGCAGGTCTTGCCTTTGGCCCGCTTGCCGACGAATGGCGCATGAGCTACCCTGCCGATTCCAAGAACGCCCCCTACTTTACAAGCATGGCTTCGCGTTCCAAGGACGGTTTCTTTAGCAAGAGCGAACTTTGGGCGGGTACTGCCAACGGCATTCAAAAATTTGACGGCGAACAATGGGTCGATTACCACTCCATTACTCTGCAGGGTAACGCCAAGGTCCGCGACGCAGTCAAGGTTTACGTAGGTACCGAACATGGCCTGGACGAATACGTGCGCCAGGTGAAGAAGTTCAACGACATCAAGAATGCCGACGACGAAAAGCACGTGGTCGAAGTCAAGATGCCCTGGAACCTGATTGTGAAGGATACCATTACGGCTGTTCTTTACGAAAGTCGCACCGAAAAGCTCTGGGTAGGTACTCCCAAGTCGCTCTACCGTTTTGACGGCAAGGCTTGGAAAAACTACGACCAGGAACTCGGCAACCACCGCATTACTGCCCTCGAAAGCCAGGGCGCCTCTATCTGGATTGGTACCGAAGACGGTTTGTTCGTTTACCGCAACGGTCAATTCGAACAGAAAGGTAAAGTGCTCCCGAGCCAGAAGGTTCGTGCACTTGTGTGGTCTGAAAACCGCAAGGAACTTTATGTGGCGGTCGAAGGCGCAGGTATCGCAAGACTTATCCCGAAAAAGAGCGTGAATGACAAGGACCGTTGGAGCCTGTTCAACCAGGAAGACGGCATTATGGACCTGAACCCGACCGCACTCGCCGTCGACAGTTCGGGACATGTGTGGGCTGCCCACAACGGAGGTCTTTCGCACTTTACGCTGCGCAAGTGGGAACAGGTGCAGTTCGCCGACAACAAGGTGAACGACATTTCTGTGGACCAGCGTGGCGGCATTTGGATTGCAACCGACAAGGGCGTATGGCGCCACCTGCCGGACTACGCCACCGCAAGCGGCCGTAAGGCAGAACTTGAACGTGGTGCCGCCGAAGAAGAAGGCTCCACCAAGAGCGAAGATGAATGGGTACATTACCACAGTGGTAACGGACTCAGCACCAACAAGGTTTGGGCAGTGCTCCCGCAAGGAAACGACGTCTGGTTCAGCACCGCGAACGGCATGGAGCAGTTCAAGGATGCCGACTACCAGATTACCGCCTTCTACGAAAAGCTCTTGCCGATTCTGAACATTCCGGACCTGTATCACCTTTTTGCAGGCATGACTGTTCCGCTGAATGACTGGGGAACACTCGGATTCTTCGTGAACTTTGTGAGTTTCGGTTCGACCGTCGCCTCGGGCGATGTAGACGCCGACGATTTGGTTGCCTATAACAGTTCTGAAATCGTGGGCGGCTTCAGCTACGGCACACGCTTCCCGAACGACTGGGGCCTAGGCCTCTCGATCAAGTTCTTCTATTCTGACCTGAGTTCCGGCGCGGCCGCAGGCGAAGAAGAAGCAACCACCTTCGGTTACGCTTTCGATATCGGCGTGCTCAAGAAGAACTTGTTTATAGACAAATTAAACTTCGCCTTGGTACTTACCAACATCGGCCCGAGTGTCTACTATGTGGACAAGACGATTGAAGACCCGATTCCGCTGACATGGCGCTTGGGACTTTCTTACGAAATCTTGAGCCTTGCCGATTACAAGTGGACCGTGGTCGCCGACTACAACCGCGAAGTGGTTTATGATGATGAAAAGGGCAATCCGGAACCGTTCTACATTGCAAGCTGGAAGTCCTTGATTCACCCCGAAAGAGACGGCAACAAGGTCAAGGAATCCATTATGCAGGGCGTGTTCAACCTGGGTACTGAATTCGTTTACGCCAACACGATTGCACTGCGCGCCGGTTACCTTTACGACCAGACCGGTAAGCGTAACGAAGTCGACCTCGGCTTTGGCTTTATGCTCTCTGACGTGCTGCAGTTCGACTTTGCCACCATCAAGGACGTAGGCGACAACGACGGCGTTCGCGACGGTCAGATGCGCTTCGGCATGCTGTTCAAGTTCTAATGCGCTAAAGGCGCTGTAGTTAGCAAACAGAATTACGACTAAAAAAGTCAGGCGAAAACCTGACTTTTTTCTTTTGTATTTTCGTAAAAACTACTCTACGCGTTCAAGGATAATCAGGGCGCGTTCCTGCGTGCTGTTCGGAATGGTATAGAAATGCTTGCCCACGAACTTGTAGCCGAAATCTTCAGGGTGGAAAGTCTTGAGTTCATCGGCGACGGCGGGGCCTTTCATGAAGAATACGCGGCCGCCGACCTTCAGCGAATTGGCAATGCGCGGGAGCGTCTTTTCCATCAGTTCAAAGGCGCGGCTGATGACGCCATCGACCGGAATAGTCATGCTGCGACTCGTGACCTTGTGACCGAACACATCGATACCCTTGAGGCCCATCTTTTCGATGACCATATTCAAGAAGTTGATTCGGTTGGGGCGCGGTTCACACAGCGTGAGTCGAATGGAGGGATTCACGATCTTGAGCGGAAGTCCCGGAAAACCGGCGCCGCTACCGACGTCAATCATGCGGGCGGGCCACTTGGGCACGTACGCATTGATGAGCGTGCAGTCGGCATAATGGCGTTCGACCATAGTCTCAAAAGCATTGAGGCGCGTCAGATCCTGGTCGTCATTATTGGCACGCAACAGCTGATGGAATTCCCAAATTTGTTTGAGAGTTTCGGGCTGAAGTTCTACGCCATAGTAATGCAGCAACTTGTCGAGACCCGCGAGCGACGGCGTAACACGCTTGCCGTTAAAGAGCGGGAAGTCGGTACGGGGCGCCTTGAGGTGCGGCACGAAGTCGCGGCCTGCGGCAGATGCGTTGCGGGAAGGAGCCTTCGAGAAGGGCTTTTTAGACCAGTTGTTTGCCATAAAAACAAAAATAGAATTTTTTAGGGACGATTTTTCACAATTTCGGAGAATCTGGCGTATAGATATAGAGGACCCGAAAAAATGAGAATTCTATACTGCCCATGTCTGCCAGCCTTTTTAATCCAGATGGCTTTAATTTTGACGCCCGCCTATGCGGATTCGCATGGACTTACCGAGGCGCAAGTTTTTGAATGGTGGGATGACGGAATCATTGACGGCGATGAAGCCCGGGAAATCTTGGACCTGCTCGAAGAAGGCAACGAGCAGGAAGCCTGCATGCTCGCCGAGGTGTACGCGCTAGAAAGTTGCGCAAGCGGAGACACTGCGCCCGCGAAGCGCAAGGATGCGAAAACACGACCGAAGAAATCAAAACCGGAATCGCGGCCGAGCCTTGTTCCGCATGGGTATATTGAATGGCGAGGCCGCGCCGATTCGCTTGGGCACTTGGAAAGCGAGCGTACGGACTTGCGTTTGATTTTTTACCGCTATTCTTTACGGCTTGGAACGCAATCGCTCTTGACTTACCGGAATGAAGGTAGCGAAGCGCACTTCGGCCAGATTTCGACCAAGGAATTACATAGTGCGATTCCGCTTGATACCTTGTGGGGTACCGCCCTATTCTATCCGCTTTACAGCCCGATAGGAACTTTTCGGCTTGGAGGACTCTTGGACACTGCGAAAACAATCCGCCCGAGCTTCGCCTTCACGCCTTTCCGCGGGCAAGGAAAAGACTTTGAAATAGAGCTTGCCTATTGGAATCACCTACACTATGCGGACAGCATCGAGCATCGTTCATTTACGGCAGAGGCCAAGGGCAACTGGGGTAATTTTTCGGTTTGGTGGGTTCCAGAAAATGCGGGCGACTTGCCCTTGATGAAATTGCAATTGAAACACCGCGAAAAGATGGAATACGCGACGATTGTATGGAAGACGGATGCTTACGTGCATGGGGATTCGCTGCCGGAGGAATCGCGTTTGAGCGCGACGATTGCAAAGAGTAAACTTTGGGGAAGCCAGACGATTGGTGCGATTTTTAGCGATGCTTGGAAGAGTAAATTCTCGGCGGATGCGCGAACGATGATTCCGCTTGAAAGCGACACAAGTAAAACTCGGTTCAAGGCGAGCGCAGAATCGGGCCCCGAGATTTTAAGGGCGGCGGCAAGCGTAACTTGCCTTTCGGCAGAGGAACATTGCAGGCAAAATGACCTAGCCCTAAAAATTCGGTCAACATGGAATTTAGAAAGCGAAAAATCGGCACACGAGCATTTTGTTTTTTCAGGAAAGGTTCGCGCAAGGCACACGCGAGGCGAAGGTTTTAGCACGCCTCTATACGAAGCCGGAATCGCTTACGCACAGGATGCAGCTAATAGCGCAAGCATTGCGATTACAGTGCCCCAAGGCATGCCTTCGCGAGAGATCAGGCTACGCAGCAGCGCCGAAGTCGGGAATGACTTTTTACAGTTGTCGCTAGCGGTTACATTCAAGCGAAACGCCGAAGAGGAGTTTCACCCACTGCATGCGGCGATGAGGGCGAGAATCTGTTTTTAGGGGAAGGCAGTAAAAGGAGATCCCACCTTGGTGGCCATGCGCACTAAGCAACAAGTTGCTAAGTGCTGTCCGCCCGGGTCAAGCCCGGGATGACATTTAAACACGGCTCCAGAGGGCGCAATAGGTCTGCGTGCGGGCGGAGAGGCGTTCGTCTTTTAGGATTTCGCGGATTTGTTTCTTGTCAAACCACTGCGCTTGAATTTCTTCGAGTTCAGAATCGCTCGGACGGATTTCGCCACCGGCCACGCCTAAAACGACCACATTTCGCTCGTTAGAAAAACCGACGGCGGAATAGCTCGGTTTCCAGACTTCGTCGATGCGCATAAGCGAAAGGCCCGTTTCTTCGCGGAGTTCGCGGGCAGCCGCTTCTTCGTAGGTTTCGCCGGGATCGATCAGACCTGCCGGAAAGTTGTAAATGCTCTCACCCACGGCCATGCGGTATTCCTTGCAAAGCAGGAGCTTTTGACCGGTGCAGTCATGCATAATCATCACGACCGCATGCGGTTTCTTTTCAAGCATGTCCTTGAGGCCCGTAATGTCGGGATTGCGGCTGATCATTTCATAAGTCTTGGGCTTGCCGCTGACAGTCTTATAGTGAATATCGTAGCGGGTAATGAATTTGCCCTGGTGGATTTTTTCAATCGATTCAAATTCCATGATCACACCTTTTGTATAGTTTCGTAATAAATGCAGTCATGTTTGCATTCACGGTTAAACGCGCCCTTGCAAATAGGCATTTTGTAAAGCATTTGCGCTTCGTCTTCGTTGCGCGATATTCGCTTGCGCACGTAGCCGATGTCCTGGAAGTTCGATTCTTTGCCTCTAACGAGCGCGGCACAGGTATTAACCCAGACCACGTTGCAGTCTTCGTGGGCGCACAAGTCAAACGAACGGCGGAAATCGTAGGAACCTGTCGAGAACGACGGCACGATTATCAGCGTGAGCTTGAAGCAGCGCATGAGTTGCTGCATGTATTCCGTTTCCAAGAAGTCACGACAGACCATAATCGCAATGCGGCCAATGCCTTCGTAGTGCAAAATATTCACCACGAGATTGGAACTGATTTGTTCCAGATAACCGACACCACCGAATTCTTTGCGGAACGGGTTTTGCTTGTTCTGCTTGCAAATCACGTTGCCAAACTTGTCCATGACCGTGACGACATTGCGGTTCTTTTCCCAGTAAGAGGGCAGCACAATGAGCGACGGAATTTTGGCGGCGTCATCAGGCGAAAGCGACTTGATTTTACCTGAAACAAATTCCGCCATCTCAGCATTCCCGAGGAGTTCCGGGAAAACGACGATATCGCTTTCATTTTCAGCAGCGGTCCAAATCTTTTTCCAGACGAGTTCGTTGTCCGATTCAAAAGTCGAGTTTTCGTAGGCAATATTGAAATATTGCACCTTGTCCTTGTCAGTCAACTGGACTTTAAAATTCCGTTCTAACCTTAAAGGGGTTGCCGCAATCTTTACGGCATGACGTTCCTTGAAATGCGGGAACAATTCGTCTTTCAAAAAGTAATGTTTGTCAATCAGTTCGCCAAGCACCGAGTTTTCGATCAGCAAAATATTGTACAGGAAACTTTCGAGGTTGTTGTAGCGGTGAATCAAGCGGTGTTTGCGTTCCCATATGCAAGAGCAACGCGGCAAAAGCCCGACCCCCACCGATTCGCGGTTGGTGTTCAGTACGATTGAAAATTTTTCCTGTTCAAATTCCGCTATAGCCAGATTCAACAGCGAAGCCATCGCCTGGTCCAAAATTTGCAAAAGACCCAATAGCGCGTAATAATCGCGGTCGGCTTTCAACCGATTGACGAGCGATTTCAAGTTTTCAAGAAATTCCGTGGTTAGGTTTTCGGAGGAAAGTTCGCGAACGCCCACCCCATTGTCGGATTCCTGAAACAGCGCGGGAATTTCTGCCTGGACGACTTTTGCGATGCGGGATTTTTCCGCCGGCGAGACACAGCTGTATTCGACAAAGAATTTCTCCGAGCAGGAGTTTACGATATCAGAACACAGTTCCGCCACAATGTTATAGAGGTCCAGCATGGTAAGGAATATAGAAAAAAAGGTCAAAATTTCAAAAAAATCGCCGTTTCCGCCCCTGTTTTAGATGGATACAGGATGTTTACTCGGGTATACGCGATTTATACGATTTTTAGGCTTATTCCAAGTTGGAATATCTATTTTTTAGGTACCCAAACACTCCCTGACGGCCCTAGGTTACCTCCTTTACCCAGGGCCGTCCTCTTTTTTAGGGCCTAAATTCTAAATTTGAGCTAATGATTATCGCTACAATCATCGGGGCTATCGCTTTTTTGCCCTCTATTGCTCTGAATATTGCGCTTGCCTTGGGCGCCCCGCTCGGCGCATACGCCATGAACGCCCGCTACAAGGTGATTCCGCCCGAAGTTCGCAAGGCCTTCATTGTGCCGACCACGATGCAGTTTGTCGCCCTTTTCGTGTTGCTTTCGGCAGGGCATGTTCTGCCCGAGATTATCCCGTTCATGATAACGCGCATTCTCGCATTCTTCTTTGCGCTGTACTTGACTTTTTATACCGCGACGGTTCTCTTTAGTACCGCCTACAAGGAACGCACCGTGATGGGATCCTTCGCCGTGATTACGGCCATTTGCTACTGGATTACCGCTTTCGGAACTCTCAGCTGGGAATAAGATGGAACCGCAGCAGTCCAACGCCCCCAAGCACAATTACCAGCGCGATTTGGATTATATTATCCGCAGGCTGGAACGCACCGGCGAAGTGCCGACGCTTTTGTTGCATGCCTGCTGTGCGCCCTGTAGCAGCTACACCATTGAATACTTGTCGCAGTACTTCAAGATTACGCTTTTCTACTATAATCCGAATATCGCGCCGGACGAAGAATACCGCCACCGCGTCGAAGAAATCAAGCGTTTCGTTGCCGAATTCAAGACCAAGTATCCGGTCACGCTGATTGAAGGCGAATACGACCCGAAAAAATTCTACGATGTCGCGCGCGGGCTCGAAAATGAACCCGAAGGCGGCGCGCGCTGCCGCAAGTGTTTCGAGCTTCGCCTTGCCGAATCAGCTAGACTCGCCCGCGAACTGAGCTGCGAATACTTTACCACCACGCTTACGATTAGCCCCATGAAAAATGCGCAGGTGCTGAACGAAGTGGTGCAGGAGCAGTGCGATATTTACGGAATCAAGCGCCTGCCCAGCGACTTCAAGAAGAAGGGCGGATACAAGCGTTCTATTCAGCTTTCGGCAGAATACAATTTGTATAGGCAGAATTATTGCGGGTGCGCGTATTCAAAGCGAGATGCTGAGAAACGAGATTCCGAGAAAGGAGATTCCGGCTCGGAGGCCGGAATGACATCAGGACAACCCAATCTATAGTAGCTTTTTACGTAAACCTTCTAAGCGGTTAAGTGCGTCGTAGAGAGTTTCGTCTTTCTTGGCGAAGTGGAAGCGGATCAGGTGATTCACCGGTTCGCGGAAAAAGCTGGAACCCGGCACTGCGGCGACACCCACTTTTTGCGCAAGGTCGATACAGAACTGGTCATCGGACTTGTAGCCGAATTCGCTGATATCCATCATCACGAAGTACGTGCCCTGCGGCTCGGTGAACTTGAAACCTAGATTGCGCAGGCCGCCCGTGAAAATTTCCTTCATGTGCGTGTAATGCGCCTGCAGTTCCGCGTAGTAATCGTCGCCGAAATTGAGAGCGGTAAGCGCGGTTTCTTGCAGCGGCGAAGCGGCGCCCACCACCGTGAAGTCATGAATTTTCTTGATGCAATTCATGACGGGTTCGGCAGCGAGCACATAGCCCAAGCGCCAGCCCGTAATGGAATAGCTCTTGGAAAGGCTGGAACATTCGATAGTGCGTTCGCGCATTCCCGGAAGCGTCGCCAAATAAGTATGATGGTGCGGAGCAAATATGATATGTTCGTAGACTTCGTCAGTGATTACATACAAATCATATTTGATGGCGAGGTCGGCAATAATCTGCAACTCTTCGCGGGTAAAGACTTTTCCGCTCGGGTTCGACGGATTGCAAAGTACGAGCGCCTTCACGCCCGGCTGCTTCATGGCATCTTCGAGGACGTTTGCATCGAAGGTGAAATCGTGCGGATCGAGCGGAACATAAATCGGAGTCGCTCCACTCAGAATCGTATCGGCAGTGTAGTTTTCGTAGAACGGCGAGAAGATGACCACCTTATCGCCCGGATTGCAAATCGACATCATCGAAACCATCATGGCTTCGGTGCTGCCGCAGGTGATGACCATTTCGGTTTGCGGGTCGTAACGCAGGCCGCTGAAGCGTTCCTGCTTTTTAGAAAGCGCTTCGCGGAAATTCTGCGCACCGATGGTAAGCGCGTACTGATGCGGGCCCGTGTGGGCGACTTCGGCTAGGCGGTCTTGCAAGGCTTTGGGCGGATCAAAATCCGGGAAGCCCTGCGAGAGGTTGATGGCGCCACAAGCGTTTGCAATGCGCGTCATGTGACGAATGACCGATTCCGTAAAATGTTCAGTACGATTGCTTAAAGGTTTCATGGGAGGAAATTTAGAAATTTACTATCTTTCACTCTATGTACGATCCGCGCTTTTTACCCATCTGCAAAGAAGACCTGGACGAACTCGGCTGGGACTATGTCGATGTGATTATCATTAGCGCGGACGCCTACGTGGACCACCCTTGCTTTGGGCATGCCGTGGTCGGCCGCCTTTTCGAGCACGAAGGCTTACGCGTGGCAATTTTACCGCAGCCGAACTGGCGCGACGACTTGCGTGATTTCAAGAAACTCGGCAAGCCCCGCATGTTCTTCGCAATTTCAAGCGGTATGGATTCCATGGTGAACCATTACACCGCCGCCAAGCGCCTGCGTAGCGACGATGCTTTTACGCCGGGAAACAAGGCAGGGTTCCGCCCCGATTACGCGACTTACACGTACGCCAAGATTTTAAAGAAGCTCTACCCCGACGTTCCGCTGCTGATTGGCGGGCTTGAATCGAGCCTGCGTCGCGTAACGCATTACGACTACTGGAGCGACAGACTTAAGCCGAGCATTCTGTTTGATACGCAAGCCGACATTCTCGTGTACGGCATGGGCGAAAAGCCGCTGAAAGAAATCGTACGACTCTTGAAGAAGGGCGTACCCTTCTCCAGCCTGCATTCGATTCCGCAGACCGCTTACCTTGCACCCAAGGGCCAAATCCCTACGACCAAGCAGTGGGAAGACTTGCGCCTGTATAGTTACGAGGAATGCCTCGCCAACAAGCGCAATCAAATCGAGAACTGCCGCAGAGTGGACATTGAATGCAACAAGTGGTTCCAGCGCCGCATTCTGCAAGACGTCGCCGAACAGACCGTGGTGATTAACCCCGCGTACCCGCCGCTGGAATACGGCGAACTTGACGAAAGTTTTGAATACCCCTACGCCCGCGAACCGCACCCGCGTTACAGAAAGCGCGGCAACGTGCCTGCGTTCGACATGATCAAGTTCAGCATCAACACACACCGCGGCTGTTTTGGCGGTTGCAGTTTTTGCGCCATCAACGCGCACCAGGGCAAATTCATTGCGAGCCGTAGCCGCGAAAGCATTCTGCGCGAAGTGGATTTGATTACGAAGATGGACGGCTTTGCCGGCACCATCACCGATTTGGGCGGTCCGAGCGCCAACATGTACAACATGCGCGGTCGCGACCCGAGCCGTTGTCAAAAGTGCGCACGCCCCAGTTGCCTGACCCCGAAAGTCTGCGACAACATGGACACGCACCATCACGAGCTTTTGGAACTTTATCGCGAAGTGCGCAACCACCCGAAGGTGAAGCACCTGTTCATCGGAAGTGGCGTGCGTTACGACATGCTGTTGCAAGAAACCGATGACAAGGAACTGATTCGCGACCACGAAGAATATGCCCGCGAGCTCATCGACTATCATGTGAGCGGACGCCTGAAGGTGGCACCGGAGCATACGAGTGACGCCGTGCTCAAGCTGATGCGCAAGCCGAGCTTTACGCTGTTCCACAAGTTCAAGGAATTCTTCGACGACGAATGCAAGCGCATCGGAAAGCGCCAGCAGATTATTCCTTACTTTATCAGTAGCCACCCCGGCTGTACCGAGGCCGACATGGCGGAACTTGCACTCGAGACAAAGCAGCTCGGATTCCAGCTGGAACAGGTGCAGGACTTTACGCCGACACCGATGACAATCGCTACTGAAATGTTCTACAGCGAAATGACACCGGACGGCAAGCCGCTTTACGTGGCGAAAACGCCGGAACAGAAGCGCAGCCAGCGTCAGTTCTTCTTCTGGTATATTCCGGAAAACCGCCCGCAGATTCGTGCGACGCTCGAACGCTTAAAACTCGGCAAGATTGGCCGACTGCTCTTAAGCCGCAGCGCAAAGGCTGAAGGCAAGGAATTCTTCCCGAGCAAGGAACGCGAAGAAAACGAAGAATACCGCCAGCGCGAACAGCAGAAACGCGAGCAGCGGGCCGTCACCATCGTGCCGCAAAAGTCCGGCGACAAGGGCCGCTGGGAAAACTCCGCCCGCAAAGAACGCCGCGCCGCACAGTTTGGCGATCCGCGCAATGACAGGCGCGAAGGTCGTCGCGATGACAATCGCGAACGCCGCGACTTCCGTGACGAAAACCGCAACAACAATTTCGGAAGCGGTGAGCGAAAGAGTTTCCATAGCGACCGCAAGTTTAACGGCAACAAGGGGCGCGACTTCAATAAAAATGGCGGCAAGAGCCGCCAGGATAACAATCGCAACAACTCCCCCGTTCAATTCAGTTCGTTTAAACGGGGAAGGTAGTAGGCTCATTTAAGAGCGCGCTAACACACTCCACCACTCTCCACTGACACGTTCCTGCACAACCTTGAAGCCGGCTTCTTCGAACCACTTGAGGATATAATCCTTTTCGGTGAGGAGCTGGCCCGAGATAATAAGTTCACCGCCTGCGGCAAGCAGGTCTTCGATGTCATCGCGGAGCGGCCAGAGTTCACTGCGGATCATGTTGCAGAGAATAACGTCGAACTTGGCGCCGTCCTTGAAAGCATCCAGGAATCCGAGAATGCAGTCGCTTTCCTTGAAGCCATTGCGTTCAAAGTTTTCGGCAATGCAGGGAATCGTGAGCGGGTCAATTTCAGTACCGACCGCGAGCTTTGCGCCCAAGCGACGAGCGTACATGGCCAAAATGCCCGTACCCGTTCCAATGTCGAGCACCGTCTTGCCGTTGAAATCGACCGATTCCATCAAAGTGGCGCAGCTGCTAGTAGTATCGTGTTCGCCGGTACCGAAAGCGGTCTTGGCTTCGAGTTCAAGCACCACAGCCTTCGGGTCATCAGGCGTAAATTCTACCCAAGGCGGACGCACCCACAAATGCGGGGAAACAGACACCGGCTGCGCACGGTCGCGCCACCACTTGTCCCAATCCTTCGCGGGTTCATCGCTCAGCGTAAAATGATACTGCGGAAATTCGTTTACGATACGGTCACGTTCGGCCTTGTCGCCGGTATAAAAACAGAAGTCCGTACGGCCTTCTTCTTTCGGGTCCAATTCTTCAAGCGTAGCCACGCCAGCTTCAAAAAGCAGGTAGCTTGCGATTTCAAATTCTTCGGCAGGGCAATAGCCCTCGGCCTTGTACCAGGTATCAATTTTTTGCATAGCTCAATAATAGAAATTCAAAAAACATGAGCCAATTCCCGAATTCGCGGGGATTATAAAAAAAAGGAGAGGCTCGGTACGCCAACCCCGTCACCGAGCCTCTCACCAAGCGCAAACACCTCAAACCGCTTGGCCCCTTTCATCCATCTTGTAAACTAATATAAACAGTTTCTTTCCGAAAGGTAAACTTTTTTTATAATTTCGTATTCCAAGTTAGAATAAGGCCTTTGGGGCTTGCATTTTCGGCTTATCTACGTATATTTTGCGTTAAATGATCGTTTCTAAGCCGCTTTTTATACACCAGTACCCCGACTGGACCAAGTTCCGCTACAACGCGCAGAGCGTGATGGACGCCTTGGGACAGACTCGACTGCTTGAAGGCGCCCTCGTGGGCGTTGCAGACCTGGTTTGTGATTCGGACACCGAGACGCGCATGCTCGCGAAAGACATTGCGGCCAACTACGCGCTGGACGGCTACACTCTAGAAATTCCGAAGCTTGAAAGCGAAATTCAGAAAAAGAATTCCGCCAGGAACGACATCCGAAATTTTGTAGGCGCGATTCAAAACGCCAAGCTCCCGCTGACCGAAGAACGCCTATTCGCATGGCATGCGGCCATTGGCCAGAACAAGGTCAAGAGCTTTAGGACAAAGGAAAGCTTTGCAGGAACATTTACCGGCGTAAGCCCGGAACGCATTCCGCTTGAAATCGGACGTTTTATAGACTGGTTTGAAAACTCGACACAAGACGGCGCCATTAAAGCGGCGATTGCCCACTTTTGGTTTTTGACGATCCGCCCGTTCGAAGACGGCAACGGACGCATCGCCCGCGCACTCTCCGCCATGCTTTTAGCCCGCAGCGAAGACACGACTCGCTGCCAGTATGCGCTGAACGAACAGATCTTGAAAGACCGCGAAAATTACATACAAACTTTATTCAAGGCGCAGGCAGGCAACGGCGACTTGACCGAATGGATTTTGTGGTTCTTGAATGCGATGCAAAAATCAATTGATGATAGCAAGAAAGAAATTGCAGGTGCCCTCAAAAAAATGCAGTTCTTGCAAAAGAACCAGCAGGCTGACTTGAGTGGTCGCGAACGCAGGATTATCGAAGCCGTCTGGAACGGAGAACTGCCGGCCATATTCTCGGTGAAAGAGGTGGCCACCTTTACCGGCACGAGCCACGATTCCGCACTCCGCGACATTCAGGACTTGATTCAAAAAGAAATCGTCCGCCCCGAAAACAAGGGCGGACGAAGCCAAAAATACAGCTTGATTTAACCGCTTGAAATTAGCAGTGCACCAGCGTGCCGAGGTCGCCTTCGATAGCGGCGCGCGTGAGGTTGCCCTTTTCCATCTTGAACACGAAGATGGGCATATTGTTTTCCATGCAGAGAGCGACCGCTGCGGTGTCCATGACCTTGAGGCCGCGAGAGATAACTTCCTTGTAGCTGATGTCGTCGAAGCGGGTCGCGGTCGGGTCCTTGACCGGGTCTGCGGTGTAGATGCCATCGACCTTAGTCGCCTTCATAATCACGTCGCATTCGCTTTCGATAGCGCGAAGAGCGGCGCAGCTGTCCGTCGTGAAGAACGGGTTGCCGGTGCCTGCGGAGAAAATCACCACGGAGCCTGCGGACAAAAGCTTGAGGGCCTTGCGGCGGTCAAAGAATTCGCAGACCGGTTCCATGCGGATCGCGGACATCACAACAGAGTCAACGCCCTGCTTGTCCAAAGCATCTTGCATGGCGAGGCCGTTCATCACAGTGCCAAGCATGCCCATGGCATCGCCCTGGGCGCGGTTCATGCCGCCTGCAGAAGCAGAAATGCCGCGGACGAGATTGCCGCCGCCAATGACGAGAGCAACTTGCACGCCCTGCTTGACGATGGAGGCAATTTCGGACGCCATGTCAGAGAGAATCTGGTTGTCGATACCGTGGCCCTTTTCGCCTGCGAGGGCTTCGCCACTGAGCTTGAGAAGAATGCGCTTGAATTTAGACATAATTTTTTTGGGGAATTAGGAATATTTTATGCTCTGAAATGTAATAAAAAACGGACAAGGGTGCCTATCGCCGTAAAAAAAATGTATTTCCATATTTGGTGGTTTAAAGAAAATGGGATGTTTATGAAAACCAAAATTGCATTTGGCCTGTTATTAGGCTCATTATTATTCCCGACGATGCTTTTTGCAGACATCGTGTATCAGGGGAAACGCGTCCAGGAATGGCCCGAAGAAGCCCGACCGACATTCACCGGATCCAAAGCAAGCGCGTCCAGTTCCGGTTTAGCGAGAGCAGTTGCAACACAAACGAAAGGCCACTACGCCGCCCCCAAAGGGAAGATTTACAGTCTGACTCTACTTGTCGATTTTTCAGACAAGGCTGCACCTGTCACCGTAAGCGAAGTCGAAGAATGGCTGAACAAAGAAGGTTTCAATAGAGACGGTTGCAACGGTTCTGTGCGCGACTACTATTTAGACGTTTCAAACGGGCAACTGGACCTCACCAACGAAGTCTACGGATGGTATCGCGCTAAGCATCCTAAATCTTGGTACGAAAGCCTGCCGGGATACACAGGGTCCGATTCCCTAATGAAAGAGGTGTTCGCGTATTTTGATTCTCAAGTCGACTTTTCTCGTTACGACAACGACAAGGACGGCACTACCGAAGCCATCAACATCGTATACGCCGGCGCAGGTGAAACCTGGGGGCAGGGCCTGTGGCCACATTCCGGATGGTCCAACGAAAGGCGCGATGGCGTGAAACTCACGCACCACCAGATGACGGACATGCCGGGCAAATTTTCGATATACGTATTCGTGCACGAAAGTGGACACATGATTTTTGGCTGGCCGGACCTTTACTGGTATGGTGACTACTGTACCATGGGCAACCGCGCGAACGACTTGAATCCCGTCGCGATCAACGACTTCTACCGTGCAGACCAAGGCTGGATTCCGTTTGTAGACATCACGAGCGATGACATAAACAACATAACGCCTCTCGAAACCACCAAGCCCGGCGAATTCTGCTACCGCTACAAGAACCCAAACAGGCCAAACCAAGAAGGACTCGTATGGTCCTACGTACGCAACACGGGCCGCAACAAGGTGCTTGCAGGTAGCGGCCTCTTGATGCAGCATTACGATTTTTCCATCGAAGGCAATTCTGCTTCAGACAAGCTGGGACTCCGAATCGTGCACGCGAGCGCCGCAGGCAAATCAAGCGACAACCCGGGCGATCAATGGCCAAGCCCAGGCAGCACCGCCAACACGTTCTTCAAGAGCGGAACCTATTCAGAATTTTCAGATGATGCCTACCCCGCTATCCGCTGGTATAACGGCTCCAAGACTGGCCTCAAAATCACCGACATCGGAACCCCCGGCGAAACACTCACGTTCTGCATCGGCGAGAACTGCTCCGAGCCTTCGTCCAGTTCGTCAGAACCCGCATCCAGCAGCTCCGTCGAAATCACTGTCCAGAAAATCGCGCTCGAAACAACACTCCCGATTAGCGATAGTTATGCGTCCGTAACACTCGACCTGAACGGCAGCAAAGTCGCAAGTATTCTCGGCATCAAGCGCACCGAAATTGAAGACAAAGTAGAATTCTACGGAGTGGAACCCGACGGAAGCCTCAACAGCAAAACGACCGGCGAAGGCACCGGGCATTGGTTCGACAAATCCGGCAAAATTGTCGCCTGGGACCCGAACGGCTCCAGCATCGTGTTCTCCAACGTGGACCTCACGACCATGACCACGAAAATTGGCCACATGCCGAACAAGGTCTCGGCCGGGGAAACTTATGTTGTGAAGCAGGCCGTCGTTTACGGGAACAAGCAAGTCACCTTCGAAATCACAATAACCATTGGCGGAAAGACCACCGTCATTTCAAACCTTGAAAAGTCGAGACACGGCAAACCCGGAAGCCGAATCTTCAACATTCTCGGCAAACCCGTAGGCACCAGAAACGCCTCCGGTGAAATGCCTGATTTGCCCAAGGGCAGGTATGTAGAAATCGGAAAGTAAAAGAATTCGTTTTGCCACACGGATGGGGAATCACTAACGTGATTCCTTTTTTTATAATTTAAATTTGGCAAAAACGATTGTGGTTACTGGAGGTTTTCTGTGAAAAAGATTTTTGCGCTGTTGGTTGTTGCGGTTTTGTTTGTCGCCTGCGGTGATGAATCTAGTAGCTCCGCTCCCGATCCAATCGGTGAAATCTCGTCGAGTAGCAATGAGGAGCCTGGTTCCAGTTCTTCTGTAGCGGAAAAGAATTCTTCTAGTTCCGTAAGCGGTAAGAATAGTAGCTCGTCGGTGGTTGAGTCAAGTAGTAGCGAATTCGTATTGAAATACTGCGATGAAGGTTCTTTAGATACGTTGTATCAGGAGAATCGTGCCGTATATGCTCATTGTGAAGATGGCTTTTGGGAGACTGATTCCATCGTTTACAAACCTAAGGAAAAAGTTTACCCCAATATGGATAGCTTGTTTGCTTCGGATTATGAACCTGTTTATAGTGAATTCGAAGATCCTCGAGATCATCAAGTGTATAAAACAGTTATTTTGTCGGAATCGTATGGTTCTGCAGATAAAATAGAAGTTTTTGCTCAGAACTTGAACTATGGTGTGATGATTGATTCTAGTAAGCGAATGCTTGATGATACTAAGGTGGAAAAACATTGTGAACTGAATGACGAGTGGTTCTGCGATAATGGGTGGGGAGGTCAGTATACTTGGAGCGAAGCGATGGCTTTGCCTGCAAAATATGATACGCTGTTTTGGAAAGAGTCTTTAGAAGGTGATAAGCAAATCCATCAGGGGATTTGTCCGGATGGATGGCATATTATGAATGGTTATGAATGGAGAACCTATACGTCGAGTGCAGGGTTAGATCTTGCATCAAAATCAAATTGGAAATTGAAAAAGATCGGGGCTAATTCATCTGGAATGTCTGTTTTGTTTAAGATGAAGGCTTATGACGTTAGCGTGATGCAGGCTTATTTTTTGCTGCCTAAGGAATCTAGTAAAATTGGAACATTCGCGGTCACCATTACTGAGCAAAGTGTTTGGCTTGGGGATGATGATCATATTGGAAAACATATCCCTTATAGCATTCGTTGCGTAAAGGATTACTAATCCTTTTTTCCGGCAGGGAAAGGAGATCCCACCTTGGTGGCCATGCGCACTAAGCACTTCCCCAAAGAGGATAACTCTACTAAGGTGCTAAAGAACCAAGTATCGTATAAAAGTGCTAAGTGCTGTCCGCCCGGCCTTCGCCGGGAAGACAGAAGAAGAGTAACTGCTAAGGGAAGCGGAGGCGAGTGCCTGACCGCAAAGCGAACATTCCGGAACGGCCATGTGAGCGTGCGGTGCAGGCAGAGACGGAGCGTTCCTTTTTCACGCATCAAAGGAGGTGCCGGGTCAAGCCCGGCAAGACAACAAAAGAGGCATGCGTTTAAATTAACCTATGTCTCAGAAATCACGTTAGTGATTTCGAATCAGTGTGGCCTTTTTGGGGTCTTAGGGGCCCCGCCCCTAGGCGAGAGGGTGGAGAGCAACGAAGTGCGAGCCAGGGAGAGGCTTCTCCCTTTTCAGGCATCAAAGGAGGTGCCGGATTGGATCCGGCATGACAGAGGGCGGGAAAAGGAGGTCCCACCTTGGTGGCCATGCGCACTAAGCACTAAAAGTGCTAAGTGCTGTCCGCCCGGCCTTCGCCGGGAAGACAGAGCGCGGGGAATTTCGGCACGCATTCTGCGGAATCCGTTTATTACTAAAATATTACAGAATTATTACAAGACACTAACAAGCAAAAAGACACAATTGGCTTCGCTTTGAACAAGCGATAATTTCTATCTTGTACCCCAACTAAACATTAACCGCAAATCAATAGTTAGGATATATGAGTCTTAAAATCGTTGTGCTTGCTAAGCAAGTACCTGATACACGAAACGTAGGCCCGGACGCCATGACGCCGCAGGGTACTATCAATCGTGCCGCATTGCCCGCGGTCTTCAACCCCGAAGACCTGAACGCCCTGGAGCAAGCCCTTCGCCTGAAGGACCAGTTCCCGGGTTCCACCATCTCTGTGCTGACGATGGGTCTGCCGAAATCCGCCGAAGTTATCCGCGAAGCTCTGTACCGCGGTGCCGACTGCGGTTACGTGATTACGGACCGTTCCCTCGGTGGCGCTGACACGCTCGCTACTAGCTACACGCTCGCCCAGGCCGTCAAGAAGGTCGGCGACTATGACATTATCCTCGGTGGCCGCCAGGCTATCGATGGCGACACCGCCCAGGTCGGTCCGCAGATTGCAGAAAAGCTCGGCCTTACCCAGGTGACTTACGCCGAAGAAATTCTGAGCCTCGACGAGAAGGCACGCAAGGTTGTGATCCGCCGCCATATCGACGGTGGTGTGGAAACGGTGGAAGCACCGCTCCCGCTGGTCGTGACCGTGAACGGCAGTGCCGCTCCGTGCCGCCCGCGCAACGCGAAGCGCATCATGAAGTTCAAGAACGCGACCGCCGTTGCCGAACGCGCTCCGGAAGCCGCCGAAAAGTACGCCGCCCTCATCGCGAAGAAGCCCTATCTCGACATCCCGCAGTGGGGTGCCGCGGACATCGACGCCGACCCGACGCAGATCGGTAAGGCCGGTTCTCCGACGAACGTGAAGGCTGTCAAGAACATCGTGTTCAAGGCGAAGGAAAGCCGCACGCTTACCGCGAGCGACGCCGACGTTGAAGGACTTATCAAGGAACTTTTAGACGAGAAGATTATTGGCTAGCCTATGAATAACGTATTTGTATATTGCGAAATTGAGGGCACGACCGTCGTTGACGTTTCCCTCGAACTTTTGTCCAAGGGTCGCAAGCTGGCCAACACGCTCGGCGTTCAGCTCGAGTGCATCTGCGCCGGCAAGGGCCTCGATGGCATTGAAAAGCAGGTGTTCCCGTACGGTGTCGACAAGGTTCATGTGTTCGACGCCGAAGGCCTGTTCCCCTACACCACCAACCCGCATGCAGCCCTCGTGGTGAACCTCTTCAAGGAAGAGCAGCCGCAGATTTGCTTGCTCGGTGCAACCGTGATTGGCCGTGACCTGGGCCCGCGCATTTCCAGTGCCATGCACAGCGGCCTTACCGCCGACTGTACCGAACTCGAAATCGACAGCTTCGAAATGAGCATCGGTGGCGTGAAGAAGGCTTACGAAAACCAGCTTTGCCAGATCCGCCCGGCATTCGGCGGCAACATCGTCGCGACGATCGTGAACCCGGAACACCGCCCGCAGATGGCTACCGTGCGCGAAGGCGTGATGAAGAAGGAAATCGTGGACCCGAACTACAAGGGCGAAGTCATCAAGCACGACGTGGCCAAGTACGTTCCGGAAACGGAATACGTGGTCAAGGTGCTCGAACGCCATGTGGAAAAGGCCAAGCACAACCTCAAGGGCGCCCCGATCGTGGTCGCCGGTGGTTACGGCATGGGCTCCAAGGAAAACTTCGACCTGCTGTTTGAACTTGCCAAGGAACTCCACGCAGAAGTCGGTGCTAGCCGCGCCGCCGTGGATGCGGGCTTTGTCGATCATGACCGCCAGATCGGTCAGACCGGCGTGACTGTCCGCCCGAAGGTCTACATCGCTTTCGGTATTTCCGGCCAGATCCAGCACCTCGCTGGCATGCAGGATTCAGGTATCATCATCTCCGTGAACTCCGACCCCGAAGCTCCGATCAACGCCATCGCTGATTACGTGATCAACGGCACCGTCGAAGAAGTCCTCCCGAAGATGATCAAGTATTACAAGGCAAACAATAAGTAGGCGATATGGCGAATTTTTATACAGATCATCCCGAGATTAAATTCAACCTCGAAAGCAATTCCCTGATGCCGCGCATTGTCGAGCTCAAGGAAAAGGGCTATGCCGACAAGGACGCTTTCGACTATGCGCCGGAAGATTTTGCCGACGCGATGGACAACTACAACCGCGTGCTCGAAGTCGCTGGCGACATCACCGCGAACACCGTCTTCCCGAACTCCGAAGAAGTGGACGCCGAAGGCCCGCACTGCGAAAACGGCCGCGTTCGTTACGCTTCCAAGACTTATGAAAACCTCGAAGCCACCCGCAAGGCTGGCCTCAACGGTGTCACGATGCCGCGCCGCTTTGGCGGCCTGAACTTCCCGATTACCGCCTACACGGCCATCAACGAAATGATAGCCTCTGCAGACGCCGGTTTCGAGAACATTTGGTCCCTGCAGGACTGCATCGAGACGCTCTATGAATTTGGCGACGAAGACCAGCGTTCCCGTTTCATTCCGCGCGTGTGCGCCGGCGAAACGATGTCGATGGACTTGACCGAACCCGATGCCGGTTCCGACCTGCAGCGCGTGATGCTCAAGGCCACCTACAGCGAAGAAGACAAGTGCTGGTACCTGAACGGCGTGAAGCGCTTCATCACGAACGGTGATAGCGACATTCACCTGGTGCTCGCCCGTTCCGAAGAAGGCACCCGCGACGGTCGTGGCCTTTCCATGTTCATTTACGACAAGCGCGACGGTGGCGTTGATGTCCGCCGTATCGAAAACAAGATGGGTATCCACGGAAGCCCGACTTGCGAACTTGTCTACAAGAACGCCAAGGCTGAACTCTGCGGCCGCCGCAAGTTCGGTCTCATCAAGTACGTGATGGCCCTCATGAACGGTGCACGCCTCGGCATTGCCGCCCAGTCCGTGGGCATCAGCCAGATGGCCTACAACGAAGCTCTCGCCTACGCCAAGGACCGTAAGCAGTTCGGTCAGGCTATCGTGAACTTCCCGGCTGTGTACGAAATGCTTTCCCACATCAAGGCACGCCTTGATGCAGGCCGCGCTTTGCTGTACCAGACAGCCAGCTACGTGGACATCTACAAGGGTCTCGAAGATATCGAACGTGACCGCAAGCTCACCGACGAAGAAAAGGCTGAACTCAAGAAATACCAGAAGCTCGCCTCTGCATGCACTCCGCTTGCCAAGGGCATGAACTCCGAATACGCTAACATCAACAGCTACGACAGCATCCAGGTTCACGGCGGTTCGGGCTACATGCTCGAATACGCTTGCCAGCGCCTGTACCGCGACGCCCGTATCACTTCAATTTACGAAGGTACGACGCAGCTCCAGACGGTTGCGGCTCTCCCGCACGTGACCACCGGTACCTACAGCCAGATGCTCGAAGAATTCGAAGCCCAGGATGTGCGCCCGGAATACGAAGCACTCAAGGCCCGCGCAAAGGCCATGGACGTGAAGTACAACGAAGCTGTGGAATTCGTGAAGTCCGCGAACAACAACGAATTCACCGACCTCTGCAGCCGCCACCTGTACGAAATGGCCGCCAACTGCGTGATGACCCAGTTGCTCCTCCGCGACGCCACCAAGTCTCCTGAACTGTTCGACAAGAGCGTGAAGGTGTACCTGAACCTCGCCGAAGCCGAAGTCGCGAAGCACTACAACTTCGTGAAGAGCTTGAGCGTGGAATCGCTGGAAAGCTACAAGCAGGCATAAGCCTCGCTAACGCGATATTCGAAAACCCCGGCTCTGACGAGTCGGGGTTTTTGTTTGATGACGATATAGCCACATCCTGAAAAATTGTATAGTTTTACAAGCGGAAGGAAGAATATGAGCAAACAATTTGAATTCGGATTACAGACTTTCGAAGAGCTCGACGAGGCGGCAGCAGTCATGACGCGCGCCTATCAGGATTACGACTATATCACGCTCTATTTCACGGACACAGAGGAACGCCGCAATGGGCTGCTTGTCTTTATGAAATGCGTCTTAAGAACGACCTTTGGAAAGGCAAATCTTTTGGCCGCCCATCAAGACGGCAAGCTAGTCGCCCAAGCGACACTGGAGCAGCCCGGATTCGAGAAACCGTCTGCACTCCAATACATCATGCACGGTTTCTGGCGCGTCTTCTTTACCGTGAACTGGAAACGGATGAATGGATTTTTGACTATGGACGAAGGGGCAGGCAAGCCGTGCCATGATTACCAAAAGTCGGGACCAGACATCTGGTACCTCAGCATGCTCGAGGTAGACCCGCCCGCGCAGGGGCAGGGCGTCGGCACGCAGTTCCTGGCCTACATGGAAGATTACGTGCGGCAGCGTGGCGGTAAGCAGCTGGCGCTGTTTACAAATTCGGAAGAGAACCTCGCCTTTTACACCAAGCGCGGCTACGAAGTTTTCCATGAATGCGAAATCGAGCACAACGGCCGGAAAATCGGCAGCTGGAGCATGAAGAAAAAACTCTAGTTGAATTCAGTCGGCATATCGCCATCTAGAATACACCAGACATTCCACCCCGTATACCTGAAGGGCTCAGGCCGGCACAATCTCGGGAAATTCATTCCCGACAGGCCCATGTTGCGCTGAATACATTTAGCACCGTCGTTATAGTATTCTATATAATCATTGCAGGAATCTTCTGAAGATTTTCCAGAACGCGCTTTATAACCCGTTTTGGTACACGTCTCATTTTCAAAGATCCATGTAAGTTCACTGTCGGTGATTTTCAGGTTGTACTTTTCAATGAAAATGGTATCAACGTAATCGGAGTTCGGATTATCACCGACAAACGTCACCATCGAATCACCATCAAACCATCTTTTTTCAAAGCCATGTATAGTCGTATCTTGAGCAGGCGGAACATAGCTGGGATTTTTCACGGTCCATCGAGTAATTGTAGAATCGGTCAACTTGATTAGCAGCAATTTAGATTCAAACTCTCCATAATAAAAGATGTCTACACCAACTGAAATTTTTTGCGTGTAGGCATAGTCAACTTTACGGCAACCATTCCAATCAAAACTAGAACAGCTTTGATAGTCCGAAAGCAGAAGCGAATCATTCCGCTCGACAATTATAACTTGGTTCCACCCTGGATCAGACACATAGCCACCACCCAGTTCCCCAGTAGGTTCATCTATCGTGTAGCAATATCCCCCATTTTCTGGGACAAGCCAATAAGCATTCTTTATATTCTTGCCAAAGACTTCTCTATAATATGTCGAATCTTCATCTTCTTGAAGGGGTTCGTAGCTAAAAATTTCAGCATTAACACCAGCGGTATCGAAGGGCAGTTTATTGAAATGCGGTTTAGGAGCAGTCGAGTCTTGAGAGGAGGAGCTTATTGATGAAGAACTCTCTGAGCCAACTTTCGGGGAATCCTCTTCTGAAGATTGAGAAGTCGATCCAAAATCGTCACATGCCAAAAGTGCGAATGTGACTATCCCCGTTAGCGACAAAGACAAGAACCTTTCCAGCACAACAACCTCCAATCTCTCTACAAAGTAATAAAACTGGCCGTTTCAGACGAACCGACCAGCCCAAGAAAATGAGAAAAAATTCTGTAACATGTGCGTATCAACTATTCTTTGTCGTCTTGATACTGTCGTTTTGCACTTTCAGGATGATGTCGCCTGTTTCCGGATCCATCATCATGTCAAAACTCGAACGAATGGTAAAATTATAGCCCGCGACATCGTAGCTGATATCCAGCGAATGCACCATGCACTTGTTCATGTAATCGAGGATCAGTTTATCGCGCGTGTAATCCAGCGCGTTTATGACGTTAGTCTCGTTTTGCTGCATCACGGAACTCAGGTACCTGTGATGGATTTCGTAGGTGTACTTGTCCTCGAGTTCCTTGGGAATATACGAGATTCCGCCCATGCGAATCACGGGAGAATTCTTGGTCAGGTTCCAGAAAAGGAATCCGCGATAGCCGTGGTCGTAAGATTTCGTATTCGTCGACACGCCCGATGCCATGAATTTTGCGAAAGATTCTTTACGAGCAAAGTACTTTTTCATTGCCAAGTCGTCTTCGGACATGAATGCCGAATAGATTGTTCCATACGGAGTCTTGCCAAAGACTTTTCCCACATGATAGACGCGCTTGATGTTTCCGTTGATCGTCTTTACACGGAAGGTCAATTGCTTTGTCGCGGTGCTTCTGCTCTTTACCTGTTCCGAAATATCCGTATTCGTCCTTCCGTAATCTTCGGGAACAATTGCATTCTTGAAGAACCGCCCGGCATAATTACGGAAATCATCGACACTGCTACATTCAAACATGTCAAGTATTCGGGCATTTACATAAAGAATTTCGCCAGTCTTTACACTGTACAGAATTACTCCGCCAGGAACAAACTCCATATAGTTCAAAGCCAATTGCTGCAGCATTTCGGCATTCTTGATAGAGCCATCAATTTTTGCCTTGAGCATGCCCCTATCTTTAATAGGCGTCAAGAGGAACTGAGTGGCGCCTATACGGATGCTTTCTTTGGCTAAATCTATGTTGTCGGTCATGACAACAAATGGAATTTGGAGATTGCGCCGTTCAGCTTGGAAATTCTGGATGAGTTTGAAACCGTCCATTTTCGGAAGGTTCGCGTTAATCAAGGCAAGAGCCACATGACGTCCGTATTCAAGCAGCAAGTCCAGCGCCTGTTCGCCATCTTCGGCAAGCAGCACGTGGTAATCCGATCTCAAAATACTTTCAAGGAATGCCCTCTCTTGCGGATTGGCTTCGGCAATCAAGACAGTCTTCGTATTCGCCGGAAGCGTAGCCTCCTTGCCGCTAGATGAACTATCGTAAGCGCTCACATGCGTATTGCGGAAAGACAAGTCGTAAATGTGACATCCTTTATTGTCGGCAACCAGGCGCCCCCTCATAATGACGTACATGCCACGCGTCACATAGGTCACTTCACAGGGAGCCTCGTAGGCGGCCCTTTCTGCCTCGTGAAGTGTGTAGTACACCGGGTTTTCAGGATTGTTCGAAGCATCCTCGACTTCCTGGACATCCTTAAAACCGAGACTCAGGAGCTGTTCTTCGTACTGCCGATTCACAAACAGGAACTTGAACTTTTCATTCTCGAACGTCATAATCGCCCTAGGAGTATTTTCCTGATAGTCGAGACGCCCGATTTTTGAATACACGGCACGCGTGTTGCTATCTTCGATGACTATTCCCGAAGTCTCCATGTGCTCCATGGTAGCCTTCAACGGTTGCGGCTTTCCATAGTAGTAGCCCTGGACTTTTTCGCAACCGATGCTCTTCAGGAATGCCATCTGTTCCTTGGTTTCTACACCTTCGGCCAAGGTCTTTAATCCAAGGCTTTTCGCCATGCGCACCATCGAGCTGATAATGGTGCGAGACACATCGTTAAAGTTCGAAAGGAAGGCCATGTCGATTTTAAGTTCGTCGAACTTGTAGTCCTTGAGCGTATTCAGCGAAGAATAACCGCTCCCGAAATCGTCCATCCAGACTTCGTAGCCAACCAGACGGAATCGCTCAATTTCATGCTGGATATACGAATCCGACGCCATGATGCTTTCGGTAATTTCTACACGGATGTAGTCACGCTCAATCTTGTATCTTTCAAGAATACCTTCGACTACCTCAAAAATATCGCAGCCGGTAAAGTCCAACCGGGAAAGGTTGAACGACACCGGAACCACAGGGTAGCCCTGGTCCAATTGTTCGCGCATTTCTCTGCAGACAAGTTCTATCACGTGGCTGTCGAGTTTATGGATTTGCTTGGATTCCTCTAATGCGCCGATAAATTCGCCCGGGTTCAAAAAGCCCTGTTCCGGATCAATCCAACGGGCGAGCGCTTCCATACCGCAAAACGTTCCTGTAATCGTTCGCACCACCGGCTGGTAGTAAACCTTGATATAGCCGTTCGCAATGGCGTCATCAATGTGGTTTACCACGTAATTGTGCAATATGAGAGTTCTGTGCAGGTCTTCGTCATATTGCCGAATAAATTTATCACCCTTTTTCTTTTGAATGTTGCAGGCGAGTTTCGCCTTTTCTATCGCGTCGAGAATATCGCTATCTGCATCGGCCTCACAAATGCCCACGTAAATGTCCATCGAAATTTTCGAAACCGTACCTTTAACGTATTTTCGAACTTCGCACAACTTTTCTTCGAGGTTGGCAATGTCTGCAACAACGACAAAATGGTCGTTCGTGCTACGGCATACCAGGTTATCTGCAAACTGCTTTTTCAGTACGGCCGCAAAGTGAATCAAGAACTCGTTTCCGGAGCTAAAGCCGTTGGCATTGTTGTAAAGCTTCATCCCGATAATGTCGAAGAAAACCACTGCAGGGGTTTTACCTGCATTTAAAAAACCCTCTACATAGTTTTCTCCGCGGATGCGGCAATACTCTAAATTCGGAAGCCCCGTCAGGGAATCGAAGAACCGGTCGGAATGATCGTTTACGCGCATGAAAATGGAGCGCTTGCCATTCCAGGAAATCTGCGACGCCTCTACAACCAGGTCTTTTCCCGAATACGGGCAGCGAATAATCGTCACCCCTTTTTCAAGGAGTTCTTCGACAAACAATGTATTCTGTTCGTTGGCAGGAAAGAAATATTCTTCGAACTTGATTCCCTGTTCATAGGGTCTTTTCGGTTTCCAAAAAAGCGACATAGAAGGATTCACCATATAGATTTCGTGCGATTTCGCATCGAAAATCACAAACGGGTCCACCTTGGCCGTATTCAAAAGATCCACGACTACCGACGCGGGAATGTCGGATTTCTCACGCAAAGTCATTGCTCCCACCTTGATTCACATTTTCTCTCTTACCTATTAAATTAAATGATTTCGTTTGGATTTGCAAACGTTTTTTCACATTTCAACCCTAAAAACAGCCCTAACACGCCCTTTACACGCAAAAAACCGCCCCTAAGGGACGGCTTTTTGCGAAAAAATCTAGTGCCAAGCGAAGGCAATAGGCAATTAGCCTATTGTCGGAGCGAAGGGCGAACAACGACTAGCAAATCCTTTTGGAGTTCTCTCTTTTCGTTGTTCGCATATACAGTAGGTCAATCGGCGGCTGGAGCGTAATCCCCATCAAGGATACACCAGACGCCATCGCCACTCTTTTTAGTGGGGCGGCACAAGTTCGGATACACCCCCTCGGGAGCACCGATATTGCGCTGCATACAATCGACACCATTGTTGATGTAATCTTGTCGTTCCTTGCACTGTTCCTGCACCGTGTGAGTCGTATCAGGAACATAGTCAGCCGTGCGGCAGGTTTCATTTTCAAAAATCCACGTGCTTCCGATATCTGTAATCTTCACGTTGTACTTTTCAATGAAGATGGTGTCGATATACGCCTTTATAAGATTGCTGTCATAACTGACAATCGTCACCAGCGAATCTCCTTCAAAGGCATCGATTTCCCAACCCGTTGGAGGCGGCAAGGCAACCGTATCAAGCGCAGGTTCTATATACCATGGATTAGGCTTAACCCATACCGTGATTGTAGAATCCGTCAGGCGAATCAGTTCGTATTCTTTCACTGAATCTTGATAAGCATATAGATCTTTTATTTCCGTATAGAAAAAGACTTCGTTACCCACCGTAATCTTTTTCAAATAGTCATTTACATTTCCGCAAGCACCCCAAGCGGGCATCTTGCAATCGCGTTCATCGGCGAGCATCAGCGAATCTTCACGAACTAGGATTGCGAACTTATAATCACCAGGCCAACCATTTTTATAGGAGAGCAGGACTTTTCCATTCGCATAGATATGGTCGATACCGCAAAACGGGGGCACTTTTTTCAGGGCATTAATATAGCGGCCCAAAACGACATCAGCACCTACCGCAGCGCGCTGTTCAGGCGTAAAAGGATCCAATTCGTCATACGTATAAGTGTAGAAATCCGGCTCGATTCCCGTGGTATCGAACGGGAGCGAATCCTGCACCGTTTTCGAGGCTCCCGTTTCAGACGAAGAACTCACAAGCGGATCCGGCGATGCAGGTCCCTCGGACGAGGAACTCCCGGTGCCGGCTTGGGACGAAGAGCTCTCGGCGCCGACTTGCGGCGTATCTTGTTCCGGTGCTTGGGATGATGAATCCGAATCGCCACAGCCCAAAAGTGCGAAAGCGACAAAGCCTGTTACTGCCAAAGACAAAAACTTTTTCAGCATAATGTTCTCCTCTTCTACAAAGTATAAAAAAACTGGCCGCCCCAGATGGGACGACCAATGACCGAGCTGCTTGGCAACGACTTCCTGGAGGTAGTCCTTGACAGAGAGCTTCTTCGGGTTCTTTTCGGACATGAAGAACTCCTGGTCTTCGAGAACGATTTCCTTGAGCACCTTGGCGACGCGGCCGTCAATCTGGCGCTGCAGGAATTCAGGCTTCGGAGCCTTGCCGGAAGCTTCGATCTGAGCCTTGGCAATTTCCTTTTCCTTTTCGATCGTTTCAGCCGGAACTGCAGCATCGTTCAATGCAACCGGAGCGAAAGCAGCGGCCTGCATGGCGATGTCCTTAGCGGCAGCCTTGAGGGCAGCTTCGTCGGCAGAGCCTTCGTAAGCGAGTTCGGTAATCACACCGATCTTGCCCTTCATGTGGCTGTAAACGCCAAACACGGAGTTTGCAGTCTTCTTCATTTCGGCGAACTTGCGGAAGTCGATGTTTTCCTGGATCTTGACGAGCACGTCCTGGAGCACATCGTTGATCTTCTTGCCATCGACAACGGCGTTCTTGAGGTCTTCGACAGAGGCGATAGCCTGAGTTTCGACAGCCTTCACAGCCATGTTGGCGAGAGCGACGAAGTCGTCGTTGTTGGAAACCGGTTCAGTTTCGCAAGAGAGTTCGAAAGCAGCAGCCTTGTCGGCGGTTTCGATGAGGTAGATGCGGCCTTCCTTAGCGGCCTTGTCAGCGCGCTTGGCGGCAACAGCAGCACCCTGCTTGCGGAGGAGTTCAACGGCCTTGTCCATGTCGCCGTCAGTTTCGGTGAGGGCCTTCTTGCACTGCATCATGCCCACGCCAGTCTTCTGACGGAGTTCGTTAACGAGGGAAGCGGTAATCTGCATATTACTTTTCTTCCTCGCCGTTGTCGAACTTCTTAGCTTCTTCCTTGTCGGCCTTCTTGTCAGCAGTACGCTTCTGGACGTTAGCTGCGATGTAGTCGACGATGAGCGTGAGAGACTTCACGGCGTCGTCGTTAGCCGGAATCGGATAGTCCACGAGAGTCGGGTCGACGTTCGTGTCGCAAATGCCGATGATAGGAATGTGGAGGCGGCGAGCTTCAGCCACGGCGATCTTTTCGTGAGCGAGGTCGGTCACGACGAGGAGGCCCGGGAGGTTCACCATTTCACGGATGCCACCGAACACGGAAAGGAGCTTTTCGCGTTCACGGTTCTTGTCGAGGACTTCCTTCTTGGAGAGAGCCTGGAAAGTACCATCAGCTTCCATAGCGTCGATCTTGTCAATCTTCTTGATGGACTTACGAACGGTCTGGAAGTTCGTGAGCATACCACCGAGCCAGCGGTTGGTCACGGAGAACTGGTTGCAAGAAGCAGCAGCGTCGAGCACGCACTGACGAGCGGTCGGCTTGGTGCCAACGAAGAGCACGGTCTTGCCAGATTCAGAGATCTTGGCAGCGGCCTTGGCGGCTTCTTCAAGGAGTTCACGAGTCTTGGAGAGGTTGAGAACGTAGATGCCGTTCTTTTCAGCCAAGATGTAGGGTTTCATTTTCGGGTTCCAGCGCTGAGTCTGGTGACCAAAGTGGGAGCCTGCAGCAAGCAGATCTTCGACAGAAGGCAGATTTGCCATAATGTATTTTCCTTTTCGGTTGTTACTACCCGGACTGCAATTAAGCCGCGAAGCGATGCCCGAACCTAGGGGTGTGGACCTCGCCACCGAAGCGACTCTCGCAAGCCGGTGATTGGTTTTACTCGTGCGTAATTGCCCGAGCGCGCGAAAAAATAGAAAAATTCTAAATTTGTGTCCATGTCTGAAAAGAAGAAAGTATTGATTATGGTCGCAAGCCCCAAAAAGGAGCGCAGCGGAACCCTGATTCCGACCAAGGCGTTCGTAGAAGGCCTGGAAGAAAGCGGCCTGTACGAGTCTGAATACCTTTTTATCGACAAATTGAATATCAAGCCCTGCCGCGGGTGCTTGAGCTGCTGGGGTC
This sequence comes from uncultured Fibrobacter sp., assembly GCF_900316465.1. Lineage (NCBI taxonomy): Bacteria > Pseudomonadati > Fibrobacterota > Fibrobacteria > Fibrobacterales > Fibrobacteraceae > Fibrobacter > uncultured Fibrobacter sp. Next base: position 241,646 of record NZ_ONDD01000001.1, read on the forward strand.
GTGAAGACGGCAGCTGCTTCATGAAGGACGATGACGTGCCCTGGGTGCGCGAAAAGCTCACGAATGCCGACATCGTTATCTGGAGTTTCCCGCTGTATCTGTTCGGCGTGCCGGGCCAGATGAAGGTCCTGATGGACCGCATCGTGGGCATGGTTCACCCCTACATGGGCCAGAAGCTCAAGGAAGGCGCCACGGCCATGAATTCGCATTTGCACGGATTGCAGTTCCAGAAAGAAGGCCAGAAGATCATTCTGCTTTCGAGCTGCGCCTGGATGGACTTGGACGTGGTCTACGAACCGATTGTGAAGCAGTTCGACATTATCTTGGGGCACGAGGGCTACACGCTCATCGCCTGCCCGCAGATGCGTGCGCTCGACCACCGCGGTGGTCCGCGTCGCTTGAACATGCTGCGCGAAAAGTACCGCAAGGGCGGCGCAGAACTCGCCGCCACCGGCAAGCTTTCGAAAGAAGCAATCGACCTGATGCAGAAACCGATTTTTAGCGACGAAGCTTACGAGACGCTGGTCGTCGAATTCGTGACGCACATGTTCGACCGCGACGATAATTTCTAATAAACTAATCGGACTATCAAGAGCCGATGCTGACCGGAGCCTGCCCTGGGCAACCACGGGTCAGCATGACAATTCAAGCCGTCAGGTGCTGATGCTGAGCGTCCTCAGCATGACATGCTGGCGGCAAGCGTATAAAAAGGAAAGCCCCCGCGAAGCGGGAGCTTTCCGTAAAAGCAAATTCGCAGATTAGCGCTTGCTGAACTGGAAGTGCTTACGAGCCTTCTTGCGGCCGAACTTCTTACGTTCAACGGCACGAGAGTCGCGAGTCATGAGGCCTTCCTTCTTGAGGGCGGGCTTGACTTCAGCGTCGTTAGCAACCAGTGCGCGGGAGATGCCGAGACGGACAGCGCCCATCTGGCCAGCGATGCCACCGCCACGAGCGGTAACTTCGACGTCCCATTCTTCCGCGTTGCCGAGGATGGCGAACGGAAGGTTAGCAATCATGTTCTGCACTTCAGAATGGAAGTAATCCTTGAAATCACGACCATTGATAGTGCGCTTGCCGGAACCCGGCTTCAGGATCACAGCAGCGATGGCGTTCTTGCGACGGCCAGTGCCGCGGTAGATCTTCTTAGTTTTTGCGGTAGCGATAGAGGTATCCTCCGTTCTTAAAGTTCTACAACTTCAGGTTTCTGCGCGGCGTGCGGATGTTCGGCACCGGCATAAATTTTGAGCTTCTTGATCATCTTGTGACCGAGAGCGCTGTGCGGGAGCATGCCCCAGATGGCAGCTTCGAGCGGTGCAGTCGGGTGCTTTGCCATGAGGTCGGCAAAGTTGATCCAGCGTTCACCGGCGATGTGACCGGTGTGGTGGAAGTACTGCTTCTGCAGAGCCTTGTTGCCGGTAACAGCAACTTTTTCAGCGTTGATCACAACCACGAAGTCGCCAGTGTCGACGTTCGGGGAGAAGATGGCCTTGTGCTTGCCCATCAGGAGCTTTGCAACTTCAGAGGCAACGCGACCCATAGGCTTTTCGGCGGCGTCCACAAGCTTCCACTTGCGTTCGACGTTCTTCGGGTTTACCGTAATGGTCTTCATGTAAATCCTTTTTGAGTTATTCCGGAGCAAAGTCGCCCCGCGAAATGCTGCGCTAAATTTAGAAGAAAAAATGCAGCTTTGCAAGGGTAAAAAAGTACGATTTTTCAAAAAATCCGCGTCATTTTAAGACTTTTTATTCTATCAATTGATATAGTTGTAACGATTGATATAGTTAAATTCATGTTTTGAGGTCATAAAACAAACCCCGAAGCATTCGCTTCGGGGTCCGTTGTTTGGTGTATTGAGTACTCTAATTATCTCGTCACTCTTACAGACTGCATCTGGCCAGTGGTACGGCTGCGCAGGTAGTAGACGCCGGAGCTCTTCACAGCGCTAGAGGACTGGAGGATTTCCTTGGCGGCATCGAATCCGTAGGCAGTGAGCACACCCATGTGGACACCGTTCTGGTCGAACACGTGGTAGTCCTGACGAGCGTTGTTGTCGAACTTGACATTCTGCTGCACGAACTGCGGTTCACCGGCATCGCCCTTCACGAAGTTGATGTAGTCGATGTCGAAGTATTCCTGAGTCACTTCCATGCGGAGGATATGCTTGCCGGCCGGGAGAGTCACCTTCTTGCTCACGTTGGAGAATTCGTCGTAGCTAGTTCCCGTGACTTCGAAGTCGGCGAGAGCCTTGCCGTCGAGGGAGAGTGTGAATGCGCCCGTACCTTCAGTTGCGACAGAAGCTACAGCGGTGTATTCGCCTGCTTCGGCAACGTTGATGGTGTATTCGTACCAGTCACCGGTATTGTTGTAGCCGAGAGCAATGCCCGTGGCCTTCTTGTAAAGGTCGGCACCGGTATCCTTGCGGTAGTCGGAATCACCGTGATTTTCGCCATCGTCGGCATAAGAAGCGTTGCTCGTGCCGTCTTCGTTCTTGCCCTTGCCCGGAATGTCGAAGTCTTCGACTTCGATCTTGCCCGGGACAGCGAGAGCTTCACCCTTGAACGGAGTCTGCGGTTCAGGTTCCACCGGAGTGATTTCGCCCGTAGGAAGGCCCGTCGTGTTCACGCCCTTGTTGCTCTTCAGGTATTCCTTGAGCCAAGTCATTGCCGGACGGTCCTTACCATCCCTGATGATACCGGAGTTACCGCCGGAGGTCCAAGTTGCACCGTAGATATAACCCCAGAGGGTGATACCGGCAATGTGTTCATTTTCCATGAAGTAGGAAATCTGCTGAGAGTAGCAGTTCTTCTGGTCGTTATCGTCGTTAGAGGCGATATCGTATTCAGAGATGAACATCGGCATCTGGGTTTTGTTCCAGATTTCTTCAATAGCGCTCTTGAGCGTATTGATGTTCAAGCAGGAACCGCCACCGCCCTGGCCACCGGCCTGACCGCCGGAAACCTGCATGTCATGAGCCTGCAAGCCGTAAGCGTCAACCGGAGCACCAGCCTTTTTCAGCTTGTTGATGAGGTCGATACCTTCGTTCTTCTGCCACTGAACAGTGTTATAGTCGTTATAAATGAGGATTGCATCCGGCCAACGTTCACGAGCCATCTTGAATGCGGTCACCACGAATTCGTAGTTGCCGTTATCGCCACCGAGAGCGGCGATGATGTTATTGTTGTTACCGTAGCCGGAGTGATAGCTGCCACCAGACTTGATAGCTTCGTTCACCACGTCGATCATTTCGAGGTCCGGATAATGCTTCTTGACAGCATCCATCCAGTTCGTGATGGCCGTCTTGGTATCGGCAGCGCTAAGGCCATTCAACCAGTTGGGGTACTGGGAGCCCCACACGAGAGCGTGGAACTTGAAGTGACCACCGTTCTGCTTTGCCCAGTTGTAGGCAGCGTCGCAACCACTCCAGTTGTAGTTGCCACGGGAGCCTTCGATAGAGGCCCACTTACATTCGTTTTCGGCCGTAATCTGGTTCCACAATTGCGTAAAGTCGCTGCGGACCTGGCCACGAGTTGTAATGTTACCGACGAACTTCGCTGCACCATCGGCCAAGCCGGGTCCCGCGAAGGAGAAAGTTGTTGCTGCAAGAGCAACAGCAGCAACTTTCGTTGCTGTAGAGATTATCTTTTTCATATCCACACATCCTTTTTAGGGGATTGTCATGGACAATATGTCCATAAAAGTGTAAACAAAAGGAAACAAGTCCCGGAACATTCGCCCCGGGACCCGTTGTTTGGTGTATTGAGTTTTGAAATTTACCTAGAAATTCTCACAGACTGCATTTTTCCGGTCCAGCGGTTACGCAGGTAG